>JAJDEC010000250.1 GCA_029259995.1 Phycisphaerae bacterium | reverse complement strand
GGTAAAACTGCCGTCGCCGTTGTTGATCCACAGCTTGATCGGATGCCCACAGTGCACGATGTCCTGAAGGCCGTCGCGATTAAAATCGCCCACGGCGCCGCCGAGGATGTAGGCGTCGATGCAGTTGACGGGGATATCCATCCCCGCGTTGGCAGTCTTGTCGCTGAAGCCGAATGTACCGGCGAAGGCGGGAAGCGGCACAAGAACCAACGTCGACAGAATCACGATTTGATTGAGTTTCGCAGTCACGGGCATGTCCTTTCCTTAACTGAGGCGTGATCTGCCATCCTAACTTTCCTGACTTTCCGATTCAATATTTTTTCTGTCGCCGCGGTGGCCGATGCTGCGAATCTTGTGTTCTGATGTTTGACTTTCCGCCGAATCGCCGCCTAGAAACTACTGAACCATCGGCCCGAGCGTGTCCGGCCCTGTTTCGATCATACATACTTCCGTCATTATTCATTTCATTCCTCTCCCAGGACGTGACACCCGCCGGTTGTGATGCCTGACGCATTTCGCGCGTCCACCGACGCGCGATCAACGCAATGCGTCGTCACTGCGCGCAGATTTCCAGTCCATCGCTGAAAAACCTGGAGGTGTCCATTATGTCTGTCATTCGTCCGCCCGCCAGTCGCCGCGTGTTCGCGTGGCTCGTCGATCGCAATCCGACGTATCTCATCAGCGCGTGCCTCATCGCCATCGGAGCACGCGGTCTCCTTGTCGATCCGTCCGATCCCGCGGGCGACTTCCGCCTCATCGTCGTGACGTTGACGGCGCTGCAATGCTACGAATGGGCTGTCGGAGCCATTCTGTTGGCACTGCATCGTGCCCGCCGCGCGCCGGAAGACGTACCGTCGCTTCTGCTTGTGGGTGCGTTATTCTGGACGGGGCCCATCGCTGCAACGCTTGAGATGATCGCGCTGCGGCCGAATCCTGGAACAGCCGTCGCCGCCGGTGCATGTGTCATCGCCATTGGGGAAATGCTTGCAGTATGCAGAGTTGTAAGGTTGCATCTTCGATGCAGTACTTATCTGATTGTGTCCGCCTGCGTCGTCCTGCTGGCGATTGCAGCGCCTCTGCTCAAGATGCCCGTGACGGCGTCGGGGATCAACGAAATCGTTCTGTATGGGGCCTGGTGGGTATTCGGATCGCTGATTTTCGCTTGTCGAGGCGTTGCTCGCGCGTACTGCAATCTGAAACTCGCCTTTCCGAGTGTGGCCGTCGAGTCGCCGTCGGTCGGAGAACTCGGCTTCCTCGGTATCACGCTCGGAGCCACGGCGCTGCATCTCTATGCGATGAACTATGGTTTCTTCTGCCACGCCAGAGTGTTTTACGTGGGGCCTGCCATCGTCGCCATATCCGTTGTCGGCGTGAGTCTGCTGCATCCATTCATGAAACGGTTCACGACGTGGATCACGATCTGCACGGCGCTTCCACTGATTGCCGTTCTTCTGGCATTTGACGAATTTGATGTCAGTGTGCCCGTCGACTTGTTGCCGCGACCTTTGCGCAGTCCGCTCATACCAATGCTGATGCTCGCATCAGCCGCCTGGTATCATGCGTTCGCACGCCATCGTCTTGTTTCTTTGTTTCATGCCGCCAATGCTGCGCTGGCCGTGGCGGCGTTCCGATTCGCGGAAGGATCCGCATGTCTGGCACTGCTGCCGTCGCGGGTGGGGTACACGGTCTGTCTCGGCGCTGTCGCCGCCTATTTCCTGCTTCTGGCCCTTGTGCGCCGTTCCCGGGCAGATGCGCTGGCCGGATTATTCGCAGCGTTCGGAACGCTCGTGCAAGCTGTCTGGAACCAAACCCCGGCGGACGCCTTCATTGTCCTGATTGCGTGCGGCTGGACGGCGCTGGTCAGCCTTCATATCGCCGTCGCCCGGCCGGGGATGCTGTGGCGAATCATTCCCGTCGCGTTTCTTGCATGCGTCCCGTGGCTGAGCAATGAGGCGATGATCGAGCGGGTTTTCGTCGGCATTCATTCCGTCGTTCTTGTTGGGATGTTGCTGATCGTCGGTAGTTTCGCGCCCTGGACGCGATATCGCTCGATCGCCTTCGGTTTGTCGTTTATCTACATGACTGCGGCTTCGACGAGTTGGATCGTGGCCACGCCGTCGCCGACGGCGACGATTCTGACGCTCGCCGGATTCGTCATGCTTGTCGTCGGGGCAGCCGTCAGTTGGAACAAGGACAAGCTGTTGGCATCGTTGCCAACATCGGCCCTGACGCCGCCCGTGCAACCAATGGACACCGCCAATCCGCCGTCGAATCGCGAATAGACGATCGAGAGAGGAAAAAAGGGCGGCCTGCGGAATCGATGTTGATTCCGCAGGCCGTCGCGTGCATTCACTTGCCGTCGGCTGTCGTCATCAGGGAATCAGTGCATCGAGAAACGGGGCGACATCGAGACCGTTGGTGCTGCCGTCAGCGTTAACGTCAGCCCGCCAGGCCTCACAGTCCGACGACGCCGAACCGAGCAGAGCCGCGACAAAGGGCGCCGTGTCGTTGAGGTCGACCAGGAAGTCGCCGTTGATATCGCCATCGTCGAAAATGCGTCCTGTGACCAGCGATTCCAGAGGCGAGCCGCCGGCAACAGGTACGACGTCCGTGATCAATGCGAACTCACCGCAATCATTGAGTTGGATGTCGTTGACGAAACCGATGTTCCCGGCCCAGTTGTAAATGCCGTCGAGCGCATCGCCGGTTCGCGCAACAATGTTGCCGTTGAGCAGGAGTGCGTCGTCGCCGGCGGTTGCGCCAATCAGATCAACGCGCGCCAGCCAATGGCCGTCGGAGTTGATGCTCGTCGTCTGAATCTGTCCTGCGCTGAGACCGCCGCCGAGATCGTCGCCTTCGGCCAGGAGAACTGTCGTACCGTCCAGCAGCAACACTTCGTCACCCGCGAAGCCGGGACTTGTCGTGGATTCGACAGCAACCTGCACCCACCAGTGATTACCGCTTGCCGTGAGTCCGTTCTGGTTAAACCAATAGACGGGTTGAATGATCCCCGGAAGAAAATCCCCTGACTCGAGCACATTCAGGCCGTTCATGATGACGTGGACGTCTTGTCCCTGGGCGTCGCCGTCATCAACGACGATCATGTAGTCGCCGTTCTCATTGACGCGGAAGTTGCAGCCCAGCGTCGCTTCGGAAACCGATATCGATGCGATCGGAACACCGTCGATCAAGCCGCCTTCGCGGAGGACTAACGTGGAGTCGCGAAACAATGCTGCGTCCATCGAACTGTCCGCACCAATATCGGCGATGTACCATACGTTGCCCATCCCATCGATCTGCGAATGATGGAGTGAGTTGATCGTTTCGCCTTCGAGCATTCCGCCCTCGCGAACGACACTCGCGCCGTTCTTGAAGACGGAATCGAGCACTCCCGGATTCGTTTCCGCGACGAACACCTGATCGCCCGCTTCGTTCATGTCGTTGACGGCGTCCATCCGCACGTACACAACGCCCGGTTCGCCGACGACCGTCGTGCCTTCCTGTATCTCCAGCGTCAGCTCGAAGGGTTTCAACTTCGCGCTGTAAAAGAAGTCGTCACTGGCGCCGGAGGATGTGTCGCCGCCAATGAATAGGCTGCCGTTGTTCGTCAACGTGATCTGATCGAGAAACTGGACGCCGTCCGCCAGCCCCGGCGGGACGGTTCCTTCGACAAGCCGGACCTGGAATGTGGCGGCAAAGCCGACCGGGATCGACAATGCGAATGTCGCTGCGGCAATGCAGACGACGGCAAGGCCGATGCGTGCGCTACTTCTTCGGTCAATTGACGTGTGGGTTTTCACCATTTCCATCCTCCTGATCAATGTGGAATATCCGTTGGGCTCGCCAATGACAATCCTTGATGCCCGAGTGCAGTGACCCGCCTGAGCCAGAACCGGCTCAATTGTTGACGTTATCATACCGGGGCCGGGCCCTGACTGTGAAGCGTTCGTGCAATCTCCTGCGATATTCTGTGCTCGCGTCATAACTGCTGTCTTGGTGGATAGTTAGCGAAACGGTGGATGGGCTGGCCGATGGTTCGAGTATTCGCGCTGTTTTGCCGGGCCGGCTGGTTCGTTCAGATTGAGTCTGCCGTCGAGTCTTGATCCCACTGATCGTAGCGGCCCCCGGTATGTCATTGTACCTGAGTCGTCGCGTCGATCCCGGCGACGGGGCCATCGGCGTGTTGCGGTCCGCCGCACTAAAATTTATATGTAGCTAATAAAGATAGTGTGTGGTATTCTACATATCCAATGGGTGATTCCGGCGTGTTTGAGCGCGTTCACCCGATTCGAGTCACAACCGCGGAGTTGGATGCATGGTTCTTGTACTGTTGAGTGTGATTTCCGTTTTCGGGCCGCGGTCCCATTCTGAATCGCCCTCCACTTCGGTGGATCGCCCACACGACATGGTCGCGCAGGATTTGGACGATGGTCTGAAGGGCCACGCGTCGGAACCGCTCGCATTGTCGACGCCATCGCACTCCGGCAGCGGACCTCTCGTGACCGATCGCCCGGACTTTACCGAGAGCACGCTGACAGTCCCCGCAGGCCGACTCCAAATTGAATCGGGCTACACGTTGACATACAACCGCGATCGCGGCGTGCGGACGAAGCAGCACACGTATCCCGAGTTACTGGTTCGCGTCGGTCTGGTCGACGATGTCGAGTTGGGCGTCGCCTGGCAGGGCTGGTCGCGCGCCGAGCAGTTGTTTCGCGCACCGAACGATGTCGGCCGCAGCGAAACGATGTCGGATGCCGACACGGGCGGGAGTGACTTGTCCCTCGGCTTCAAGTTTCATCTGGCGGATCAAGACGGATGGCGGCCGGACTTGGGCGTCATTGTCGCCGCAGATGTTCCCGTCGGTCACAGTGCGTTCACGAGTGGTGATGTGGATCCGTTCGTCGGAATGCTCTGGGCGTATGATTTGAGCGAAGACTGGTCCCTCGCGGGAAACGTCAACTTTGCGCTGCCGAGCGATGCCGGTCATCGAGTCTTTGAACCGCAGGCGTCCGTGTCGCTCGGCTATTCGATTGCCGACGATGTCGGCGCTTACGCGGAGTACTACGGGTTTTATCCGACGAGCGGCGACGGCGCCGACACGCATTACGTCAATGCCGGGTTCACGTTCTTGATCACGGATGATTTCCAGATTGACGTTCGCGCCGGTACGGGTCTGAATGACGACGCTGACGATTTCTTTACGGGCGTCGGTTTTTCATGGCGATTCTGAATCACACACTTGAATCCAGGAGATTGAAATGAATTTCATTGCGGACTTGCTATTCGTCGGTCTCAGCAGCTTTCTGTCGGCGCTGTTCTCCGCGCCGATCACGATTCTGACGGAGTTTCTCGTCGCGATTTCGACGGCTCTTGTTGCATGAATTCCGACCACAACGCGCCTTGTGGGTTGGGCGGCGCGATCACGCCGCACTGTCACAACAGGCGTCCTCAGCGATAAAGCGTGGCAATTGAGATCAGCGTGTGTCCAGTCATCCAGAAGATCAGCAATCGCACGCTCACCCGATTGATGGCAACTGCCTGGGCATTCGTTCTTCGACTCGACGAGAGCACGATCAGTACCAAGGCAAGGAATATGGGAATCGCAAGAAATGGAAGCAGTGCGACTTCTATCCCATTCAGATTTACACGATCGACTGCGCCCGCAAGTATGTCATCTGAGTACAGGTAGAGACCAAACCAAGTCGCCGACGCCGCAAGGACCAGATTCGCCCGTCGGCGATGCTGTGCGAACCACGCTTCGATTTCCTTGCGGCCCAGGCACTGTCCGCACTCCGGACACACGTTGCCGATCAGTCCTCTCAGTGAGTATCGACAGTTCACGCATCGATCGAATTCCCCGTGGTCATGAATCTCTTGCGTCATTTGTTCGTCTTGAATCGCGGGAACAATCTACGGCTCCGCTTCATGTACGCTTCATACTCCTCACCAAACTGATCGATCATCATCCGTTCCTCGCGAGGTCTTCGTACAACATAGAGCGGAAAGAACGTTGCGAATGCCGAGAACCCGGCAATCCAGTTATTCAGCAGAAGTGCTTGAGCGATCGAGAACAGGAAGATCGCCGTGTACATCGGATGTCGCATCGTTCGATAAACGCCGCACGTAACGAGCCGATGCTCGCTGCGAATCTCCAGCGTCGGGGACCAGTTCTGCCCCAGATCGGCGTGCGATCGCCAGAAAAGCCAAAGCGCCGTCATGAGTACCACAGCGCCGATCCAGATCGCCCAATCCGGCACGACGTGGTTGGCAAAGTTCAGCAGGGGAGTGAACAGATAGAGAATCGGCAAAAGCAGCGATCCGATCATCACGAACACGAGCAACACACGCTCCATCGCGTCGACGCGCTTCTCCACGGTCTCCAGTGACTTCGTACGACTCGCGTAGATTCCCCGCGTGACGATGTACACGACGAATCCAACCAGGAAAATGATGTCTGACGTGTGCTCGAACATGATCAATTGCCCCCGATTCTAATTGCCCGGGGCCGAATTGGGGTGTGCCATATCTCCGATTTCTTCGTTTCCATGGGGTTTTGTTCTCCCTATTCGATTTTTTCGTGAAGCATCACGCTGCAGTGTCGCACGACTCAATTGCCGATGATCAATTTGATCGTGGGCGGAGAAAACCTCGCGGTTGAGGAGGCTTGCGATGCGGTGCGGAAAAAGACAATCAGGAGGCATGATCACGGCCAAGCGGGTTGGTATCACCGGCCTGGCAGTGGTCTGCATGGCCGGAACATTTCCCGTTGGCGGTTGCGGTATCGGCGGTCTCGTCGATCCAATCAACAACGTCGCCAACCAGATCGAGTCGGCGATTGCGGCGATTGATATCAACAGTTCCGAATGGGAGCAGATCGTTCGAGACCTGATGGACGAACTTCCAGACGCGGAGAACGATCTGAAGGCCGACGTCGACGAAGTGCTGCAACGTGGTATCAAGGCGACGACGGTCAGCGTGATTGCATCGGGCGATTTCGTGTCCCGTCGGATTCAGGAAGGGCTCGATCGACTGAAAGCGAAAATCAACGGAACGCCGCCGCCGGTATACCCGCCGGCGTTCCTCGGGTTTACGCCCGACGCGCTGGATGTTGCCCGCGTGCTGGATGACGAGTTGAACGCGATCACGGTGTATGGCTACGACTTCGATCGGCGCGATCCTGCCGGCAATCAGATGAAGCTGTTCATCTTGCGAGACGGGGACTTCGAAGAGTGCACATTTGCCCTGACGTTGGCGACGCACTACGAGGCGAAGATCAATCTCGCCGCCAACGGCGTACAAATGTCAAGAGGTTGTGCGTTGATGCAGCTCCGCTGGGATGACGAAGTCATTTCGACGCTGCCGATCCTCCAGCCGGATCCGCCTGAGCCCGAGGACGTCGTCGTCAACATGCAGAGCATCACGTTCCGACCGCCGCATACGAACGGCGACAAGGACTTCAAGGGGCACGGTCCGTATGTGCGGCTCGAGGCGAGTATCGCCGGCGCCGACTGGGTCGTGGGCGGTCCGAGGGCGCTCCAGGCGCATGTGTACATGTTTGCCGAAGAGACGGAGTCGGATTGGACGAGAGCGTCGGGCACCTCCGACTGGGAAATCGTCTATCGCGCTCCGCCCGGATATCGAATCATCGATATTCTGACGCCAGTCTTCTGTGCGGATTCGTACACGGATACGAGTCACTCCGAAGATCTTGTCTGCCCCGGAAACGGCAGCCTGGTCCAGTGCTTCCGATGCATGGGTGATAACGACGGCGATGACGCGGGCGTGGCGACAAAAGTGTCCGTGGACTTCGCCCCGTGTACGGTTCGGATGATCAGGGACGATCCGTACTTCAACTAGCACGTCGGCCGATCTCGTCGATGGGCCCGGCAAAGTGAAAACGTCTGCAATTCGGCGGCTGCGGCATCCCATTCGATGTCGCAGCCGTCGGCGCATGGCGGTTGATCCGCGGAATTCCATCGCATTCATCACATGGTCTTGTGAATACCGCCGTTCCCGGCGGGGCTTGCCTCGCGTCGGCTTCAAATTGTTCCTTTGCCGTCTTTTCTGCCCAGATTGTTCAAATACGATGTCCGATTGAGCATCGACGAGTGGGATACTTCGGTATGCGCCAATCTCGCGACGCTGGATGGTGCTCAGGTACATACCACGAAGTTCAGACACCAAGGATCATGCAAGGGAACATCTCATGGGAATGATGAAGGAATTCAAGGAATTTGCGTTCAAGGGAAATATGGTCGACATGGCCGTCGGTCTCATCATCGGGGCCGCGTTCGGCGGGCTCGTGAAGTCCGTCGTCGCCAAAATCATGATGCCGCCGCTGGGCCTGTTGATGGGCGGCATGGACTTCAGTGATTACAAGTACGTCATGAAAGAAGCCGTCATGGAAGGCGAGAAGATTGCCACGCCCGCGGTCGAACTCCAGTACGGCGCGTTCGTCACGGAACTGATCAACTTCGCCATCATTGCCTTCGCGGTCTTCATGGTCGTCAAGGGGATCAATACCGCCCGCAAGCGATTCGAAGCGCAGGAGGAAGAAGCACCGAAGGGGCCTTCGCAGGAAGAACTGCTCACGGATATTCGCGACTTGTTGAAGGCGAAGGCATAAGCCGGCGACGACTCACGACAGAATAGTATTCGTGCATCAGCCGCCCGATTGTTCAATCGATCGGGCGGCTGTGTTCTGTGTTCATCACGAAGACTTCGGGTGCCATGCTCTGCCTCAAAGGGGAGCATGCAGGCAAGTCAATTCACCTTGCAATTGTCGTTCAACGACGACACCGTATCTCGCCGCCACATGCTTGCCAAGGAGGGCAAGCATGGCACCCGGCGGCGCAGATCTACGGGCCTTGCCCATCAGGCTTATTGTATTCCGGCAGGACAGCGCCAACGGACTCCAACGCGTCGCGCAGTGCTGATCGATTGATGCTGTACCGCCGTCCGTCGTAGCGAATGTCAAACGTATCGACGCCGTGCCCCGGTACAAGCTGGATGACAAGCGTATCGCCGTCTTTGTCAGTCATTCGCACGAATCCACTCCGCAGACATCTGCAATCGTCGATTCGTTTTCCAGCTTCTATGACGCCGACAAGCGTCGCGATTGCCTTCGTATCCTGTGACGATGCGAATGTTGACCTGAGGTCCGGCGTCGCACGCCAGTCAATCATTTCGACCTCGACAGATGTGAATCGGGCCGCTTCGCCCAGGTCAGGAGACTGCCAGAAAGGCACCAGGAACGATCCAAGGAACGGGTACGCAACGCTGAACACCAGGAACAATAAAGCCAGGACGGCGACTATCTTCATCCCTCGTTTCATTGCCGTCTCCGAAGGCGCCCGTTCACGTCGGGCACGCGGCGCCGGTCGGTTCCAAGAGCACGCCGACAAACGCCGTCACATCCGTCAAGTCAACGCTTCCATTGCTGTCCGCGTCGGCGCAGTCGCAATCCGGTCCCACGTCCAGCAGGCAGGACACGAACGCACCGATATCCAATGCGTTGCGATTCGAGTCGCCGTTCATATCCGCCGGGCATTCGCAGACGGCGTTCGCCGCCCACAGGATGCCGCCGAGCACGTGCGATTGAAATCGCGCGTCGGCGAACGTCTCACTGCGATGGCCGAGCGCCGTGTACCAGGCGCGGCCGCCGTCGAACTCGTGATACCAGGACATCGGATGATCGGCGCCCATCGCATTCGCGCCCGGGTTGTACGACGACTCATCAATCGTCAGCAGCACGTTGACGACCGGCCGCGGATTTGCGCGAAAGTTGTACCACTCGTCGTTGAATGTGAATGACGCGGGTAAGCCTGTCGTGCTGATGTGAGTCGCGTCGTCAACGATAAGCGTCGCATTCTGAATCGACGGATGCGACTGGAACCACGCGTCGTTACCGATGAGCTGACCGTACCAGGGCCAGTCGTACTCGCAATCCGTCGCCGCATGAATGCCGACCCAGCCGCCGCCCTGCTGAATGTACGCTTCGAACGCTGCCTGCTGCGTGTCGTTCAACACATCGCCCGTCGTGCTCAGCCAGACGACGACGGCGTATTGGCTCAGGTTTGCCAGTGTGAAGTCGTTCGCGTCTTCCGTCGTTACGACGCTGAAGTTGTTCGCCGCGCCGAGGGATTGGATCAGTGTGATGCCGTCGCTGATGGATGAATGCCGAAAGCCCGACGTCTTGCTGAAGACGAGGACGTTGAATGGGCCGTTGCCGGCGAATGTCGGCGCACAGGTTAGCAGGAACGGGCAGGCGATGAGGATGGACAGAGACTTGCAATTCATGGGCGTGCCTTGGTGCGATTGGGCGAGGTTGATACGATGCCTTACATACGGGATTATACATGACCGCGTCAGTCGGCGTGCCAAGTGGGATTCGGGGTGCCATGCTCCACCTCCCAGACGAGCCGGTCGCCGCGTTCCGTGTGGCGCGTGCCATGCTCCCCCTTCAAGGGGAGCATGCAGGCGAGGCAATTCGCTTCTCAATGGCCGACGCCACGATGAAGGCTTGTTCCGCCGCCACATGCTTGCCTTGAAGGGCAAGCATGGCACCCGGCCGGGACCATTGACGGCGCGAGCCAGGCACGTGGCACTCATTCCGTCCCTACGGGACGGAAGTTGGTATTTGGAGCCGCGTGTCCCAGCGATTTAGAAGAATGCGCACGAAGCATCAGGCCGCGTCCTCTCTGACGAGCAATCGTGCGTGATAAATGGTGACTTTTGCAATGACCCAG
>JAJDEC010000249.1 GCA_029259995.1 Phycisphaerae bacterium | reverse complement strand
CGGCCACGACCGGCTCGTGACGGAGGTGTCGCTGGACGTCCTCGGAGAGGTCCTGCGGCGATCGATAGCGCGCCTCGGGGTCCTTGGCCAGAGCCTTGAGGACGATCCAGTCAAGGTCCTCCCGGAGAGTTCGCGCGGTTTTGTGGTCGTCCACTCGTTCGCTGGGCTTCGGCGGATCTTCTTCGCGGATAATTCGGATCGTCTCCGTCCAGCTCCCCGAACGAAGCTCGCCCGACTCGAAGGGGAGACTCTCCGCGAGCATCTCGTAGAGAATCACACCGAGCGCATAGACGTCCGTTCGGGTGTCAACCTCGCCGCAGGCGGGATCGACCTGCTCCGGGCTCATGTACTCGAGCGTGCCGATGACGGCTCCCTCGACAGTCTGAAGGCGACGGTCGTGCGGACTGCGCTCCAGGACCCGGGCGATGCCGAAGTCGATGACCTTCGGAAGCGGCCTGCCGTCTTCTTCCGTCACGAGCACGTTGCTCGGCTTGAGGTCACGATGGATGATTCCCCGCTGATGGGCGTGCTGGACGGCGTCGCACACACGCGCCATCAATTCGAGACGCCTGGCCAGCGTCAGCGATTTTGCTTCCGCGAATTCGTCGATCGGCTTGCCCTGAACCAGTTCCATCGCGAAGAACGGCTGTCGATTGGTACCCCCGTCCGCCGTCTGCAGGCTGGCGACGCCGGCTTCATGAATCTGGGCGATGCCGGGATGCTGCAACTGGCCGAGAACGTTGGCTTCCAGTTCGAATCGTCGCAACATCTGGCGCGAGGCCATGCCCGGCCGGATGACTTTCAGGGCGACGCGCCGACGCGGCCGATCCTGTTCCGCGACATAGACGACGCCCATGCCGCCTTGCGCCAGTTTTTCGATGATTCGAAAATGACCGATCCGGTCTGGCACGATTGACTCGTCCGATGCCTCGAACATGGCAGAGGCGATGCGACCGACTTCGGCGCCGACCGCGTCCGTCTCAAGAAATCTGGGCGCCGATCCGCCTGCGGCCAGCAAGCGCTCGACATCCCGCCGCAATTCGGCGTCCGTCGCGCACACGTCCGTGAGATAGGCATGCGCGTCCGCCTCGGACAGTTTGCGAGCCGCGGCATAGATCTCGGAAATGCGTTGATGTCGTTCGGGGTTCATCACTTGGCGCCTCCGCCCAATTCGACAGCGAGCCACGCCCGCGCCACATGCCAGTCATCTTCGATGGTCGTCGCCCCCAGTCCCAGGGCCTCGGCCGACTCCGCGATTGTCAGACCGCAGAAGAAGCGCAGTTCCACGACGCGGCATTGTCGTTCGCTCAGTTGGCCCAGCTTTGTCAGGGCGTCATCCAGCGCCAGAAAATCCAGCGTCCGGTTGTCGTGCGGTGTGACGGCGTCGTCCAGTGTGAGTCGCCGCCATCCGCCGCCGCGCTTGGACGTGTTTTTCCCGCGCGCATGTTTGATCAGGATCTGTCGCATGGCCGTCGCCGCCAGGGCCATGAAATGGGCCCGGTCCTTCCAGCCCGACTTGGACTGATCGACAAGTTGCAGGAAGACTTCATGCACGAGTGCCGTCGGCTGAAGCGTGTGATCGTTGCGCTGGCGGCGCATGTGGGAATTCGCGAGCCGATGCAGCTCGCCATAAACGATGGGAAAGAGCTTCTCCGCGGCCGCGGCATCCCCATGGCTTATGTCGAGTAGGAACTGCGTTGTTTCTTGTATGGAGTTCTGCACGCCGAAATCCCTGCGAAAGGAGCTGCCCGTCGACCATGTTAACATGATCCGCTCCCCAGGGTGCCCCGGCGGCCGCCGCGCCGGTCATCATGGCCCGATAGCGGCGGCGGACAATTCAGCGAATCGATATCAGACGCTGCCAAAGACTCCGCAATCGCGGCGTGAATCCCGACACCCAATTGAGAGTCCTTTTCTCTTGCGCGGCGCATCATCATTTCCGGCAAGTGGCGGCGGCGGATTCCGACGTGCTTCAATTTTGCCGCATGGCGCTGACGCCGTGCGTGACCGAATGTCCGACGGGGAGCGGCGGAGCATTCCCGATGGTTCCTTCTGTATTCGACTCGCGTGCCGATCGCGCAGCTGTGGCGTGAATTGGGGAGGAATCCCCTTCTTGGTCAGCGTTTCGGCGTCGGGAGAAACCCCGCCCACGCCCCAATAACGCGGCGAATCAGAAAAATCGCGAAATCTCCGGGGAGCCTGCGCGCCGTTGGGCTTTCCCTTTTGGATTCAGTTCGTCGTCCTCGGAGTTGAGGATTCGACGCACATTCGTCACGCCAAAAGGGAGCAAATGGACCATGAACAGAAAACACGCTACGCAGAGATCGCTGCCGACCGCCTGGGGCGGCGGGGCACATCGCCGTCGATCCTCCAGGAAGGCGGCATTTCGACCGGTTGGAATGCTCGTCGCCATGATGGTCGGCGTCATCGTCAGTCTTCAAGCCAGTTCGTTCGGGGCCGACATCGAACTCCGCATGACCGACACGATTGGTGATCCGCACAGCACCATCGCCCAGCCGGGTGATTCCTTCGACGTCCATGTTCTATTGGATGCGACCGAGAGTGCCGTCAGCGGAGAATTCGCCGTTCGTGATCACGCCGCGTCAGGCATCTTCACGCTCAACAGTGTCGTGTTCGAAAGTGCGACGTGGGACACGGGGATTATTCTCGATCCGACGATGCAGACGCTCAACGCTGGCAACGGCTACACGTCGGGGACCTTCGGGAGCATCGCCAATGATCTGATCGTCGGCACCGGGACGGGGACGTTCGGGTTTGCGACAATCAACATCTCGGTCGACGCGGCCGCGATGGATGGTGCGTATCCACTCAATCTCGTCGACCTGGTCTTCGGCGATGTGAACTTCAATGCGATCCAGTCCGTCGCCAGCGGACAGAACTACATCGTGCATGTCCCCGAGCCGGCGACGATTTGCGTCCTGCTGCTGGGTGCAGGCGTCATCGCGAGGCGACGCCGCAATGCCTCGCGACGGCGCAACCCGGCCGGCATCCTGTTCGCGTGCGTTGTTTCGCTCCTGATGATCGGCGCGCCGTCGAATGCGATCGCCGATCACGGCGATCGGCTGGAGATTCCGATGCAGCCTGGAACAATGACCGTCTGCGACGGCGTGTTCAAAGACTCCGGGGGATATGGCGACAGTTATGAAAGTGGTGAGAGCTGGGTGCTTACGTTTTTTCCCAATGACACGTCGAGCGAAAAGGTCCGCCTGGTCTTCAGCGAGTTCGATACCGATCCGCAGTTTACGGCGATGGACATCTACGACGGAAACAGCACGGCGTCGCCGTTTGTCGGACGATTCGCCGGAAACAATTCGCCCGGCCAGGTGATATCGAGTGCTGTGGATGGAAGCCTGACGATCAAGTGGTTCTCAGGCGAAACAGGATACCCCGATCGCACGGGTTGGCAGGCCCGATTGACCTGCGTTCCCGCCCGCCGCGCGAACTTCCAGTCGTCCGGCCAAAGCATGTGGGGTCCGGGTCCCAACGCAACGATCCCTGATTCCCAACGCGTCGAGTTTCTGACGTTCAATTAAGAAGTCTTCCGGCCGGGCAGCTACATCGTCAGCATTCTGGGCAGTCAGTTTGGCACCGACGCCTTTGCCGGCATCACGGGAGACATTGGAATCCTGCTTCGATTCGAAGACATCGGACCGGGCTCCGTCGGCGTCAACTATCCCGTCGAAGTCACGCTTGCCAGTCCGTCGCAGGATGACTTTCGGCCCGGCCAGTGGGTCACGATGGACTCGAGGTGCCGCATCCGGGGCGAGGCGTCGCCATCGATCTCGGCGATCACGCCGCAGGTGGGCGTCGATCTCGATGCGCGTGCGAATCTTTCCGCGCAGGCGTCGGCAACGGCGTGTGTCTTCAGCTGCCAGAGCTTCAATCTGTTTCCGCCGATCAACATTTCTGGCGTCGGCACGATCGTCGGGGTTGAACCCGGCGGCAATCAGGTCGAAGTCGTGACGCAGACGCTTCCCGGCGTCAGTACACCGTTTGATATTCCGTTTCCGATTACGGCGCTGACAGGCATTGGCGGCCGAATTGACACGCCGAATCTCTCACTGCCGGCCGGGCCCGCGCCGACACAGATCGTCGGCGGCAAATCGCTCGTGGCGTCCGGCACCGATGAATTCATGACGTTGAGCATGGACATCGACAAGTGGATCCTGAAGGCGCTCGGCGTGCCGGCGGGCGTTCAGCTTGAAATTCCGGAGATTCCGATCTTCTCGATCCTCGGCCGATGGACCGTCTTCGGCAGCTTTCTCATCATGGACCTCGACGTGGATACCGATTTCCACGAGGACTTTACTTATTCATTTACGCCGACGGTTCGCGTCTCGCTGGATTTCGCCCAACCCGTTCGATACAAAGTTCGCCGCGGTGCGACAGTCCTTCACGATGCGACGGGGAATGTGATCACGTTCGATGCCGGCGATTCGGTCGATTTCATTGCGCCCGACGCGGTCATCGACGTCACGCCGGTCATCTCGCTTCACAATCCGAGATTCAGGACGCAGACGTCCACGCGCTTCGTGCGTTCCTTCCGCGAGAAGCTCATGCGCCTGGGAATTCGCACGCCGGCGCAGGAAGTTGGCTGCTTTCCAAGCGTCGGGCCTTGCCGGTTTTGTACGCCGTCATTCTGCGTCAACTCCCCGGAGTTGAATCTGAACATTGGTCCGTTGGTGAATCTTGACGAACCCTTCGGCAGCTTTTCCGACGCGCGACTCTTCCAGCGAGCCAGTCACGAATTCAATCTGCAGGGACTCAACGGGCCGCTGGCATCGTCGCCAATCGCGATCGATCCGGAATTCAAACCGGTTCCCGTCATTGACGGTCCGACGGCGCCGTTCCTGGAAGGCGACATGGTCACATTCAGCGGCGCGCAATCGACGGACGCCGACGGCGATCCGCTGACATACTCATGGAACTTCGGCGGCGCGGGCGTCGGCCCCACCAATGTCGGACCGGAAGTCTCGTTCACGTACGGCGACGACGGTGTATTCAACGTCGTGCTGACGGTTGACGACGGACATGGCTTTCCTGTCAGCACTGTGCATACCGTGACAGTACTGAATGTCCCGGCGAACGTCCTGACGCCGGCCGATCCGATCCTGGATTTCGACGAAGGCAGCTTCGCCGGCATCCCGACGCTGGCGACGGATCCCGGCTTCCTCGATCGCCATCTGTCCACGGCAGATTTTGGTGACGGCAGCGAGGGCTGGTCGTTCTTTTCGTACGCCAATAACGGGCCGATCACGCAGATGGGGCACGTGTACGCTGAC
>JAJDEC010000248.1 GCA_029259995.1 Phycisphaerae bacterium | reverse complement strand
CCGCGACCGGCGGCGCGATGGAGTCGACTCTTCGGTCTGGGAATCATCGTCGGCGTCCTGGGTGGGCTCGCCGCAGCGGCCCTGGAATGGGGCCTTCACACGGGCACGCACGCGCTCGTGGGTCGTATCGCGACGCTGGCCGGGATCGCCAGCCCTTCATTTCAATTTGATTGGCGACTTGTCGCGCTTCCAGCCGCGGGTTGTTTGTTGTCCGGCATCGTCATTCGGCTTTTCTGCCCGAATGCTCTCGGCGTTCACGGCACAGATTCCCTGACACGTGCCTTCCATCGACAGATGGGCGATCTGCCCTTGCGTGCACCCATCATCAAGGGGGCGGCCGCCGTCGGTGTGATTTCTTCTGGTGGTTCGGCCGGTCCCGAAGGTCCGATCGCGGCGCTCGGCGCGGCTCTCGGCTCTGTTGTGGGTCGGACGTTTCGTGCAACACCGCAGGAACGCCGCGTACTTCTGATCGCCGGCTGCGCGGCGGGCGTGGGGGCGATTTTTCAATGTCCCCTTGGCGGCGCGCTGTTTGCGACGAGTCTGCTCTACAGCGAAGAAGAATTCGAAGGCGGCGCGATGGTTCCATCGTTCGTCGCGTCGGTCATCGGATACACAGTCTTCGTTTCGATCTATCAGGGCTTTGATAAAGTCGGCGTCGGCACGCTCCTGGAAGGCACTGACAAGCTCGCATTTTCGTCCGCCTACGAATTGATCCCTTACGTGCTGCTCGCGATACTCTGCGGAATTGGAGCGATATTCTTCTCGCTGACGCTTCGCCTGGTCGAGAAGTCGATCGTCCCGCGATCTCCGATTCCTCGATGGATCCTGCCGGGGATCGGCGGCCTGCTGACCGGCCTGATCGCCTGCATCCTGCCGCAGGTGATGGACGGGCAATACACATTCATCCAGGCCGCGATCGACGGCTTTCGGCCGCCGGACGGCGTCGACACGCCGGCGTTGGAGTTCGGCGCGCTGGCGGGATTGTTGTTTGCCGTCGTTGTCGCCAAATGCGTGGCGACGGCGCTGACGGTCGGCAGCGGCTCGGCGGGCGGTGTCCTGGGGCCGAGCGTCTTCATCGGCGGCGCGATCGGTGCGTTTCTGGGCGCCTTGCTGGATTATTTCGTCCCCGGGGTATTCGGCGACGATCTTCGCAAGGCCCTGATTCCCGTCGGCATGGGCGGCGTGCTGGCCGTCACGATGCGGACGCCGCTTGCAGCGATCGTGATGGTGATGGAGATGACCGGCAGCTACGGGTTGATTGTCCCGTTGATGCTCGTCTGCATGACGGCGTACGTGATCGGTCGTCGATGGGGACTGAATCATGAGCAGGTTCGCACGACGGCCGAGTCGCCGGCCCACGCCGGGGATGCGATCGTGCACATGCTGGAGTCGTGGCACGTCGGCGACTTGATGGAGCCGATCTGGGAGGACACGGTCCCGCCGGAGACGACGCTGCCGGAGATGGTTGAGCGAATTCGCCCCGGGACTCGGCCTGTGTTCGCCGTTGCCAAGAATGACAAATTGCTCGGCGTTGTGTCAGTGCCGGATATCCGCAAGTTCATGGAAGATCCGGCCCTGGCGAATTTCGTGATCGCGGCGGACATGATGACGGTCGATTTGCAGACGGTCGATGAGGACACGGAAGTTTATCTTGCGCTCGATCAGTTTCGGCGGAGCGATCATCAGGTGCTGCCGGTCGTTTCGCACAATCGCGAGCAACGTTGGATCGGCATGCTCAGTCGTGAACGCGTGTTCGAAGCGGTGCGCGAGGCGATGGAAGATACGCAACGGGCCATGCTTGCGGAACATACGGGTCTGACGGCGATCGAGCAGGAAGGCCAGATCCAGAATCTGGTCATGGGCGTTGCGCCGACGCGCCGTGACATGATCCAGCGATTGATTGTCCCGATGGATGCGATCGGTCTGTCGCTTCGCGATGCGGACTTCCGCAAGCATTACAACGCACAAGTCATCGCGATCGAGCAATCCGACGGTTCAGTGCAATGCCCGCCGGATATCGACAGCCCGCTAAAAACGGGGCAACGACTGCTCGCCATTGTCTGGACCGACGAAGCCACGCCAGCCGCGCCGACTCAGGGCGACGACTGATTTTCATGCTCGCACGTCGTCATGGATTCGAGGTCCAATGATTGTCTTGTGAATCCAAGCGGCGAGAGGATTGCGCAACGCGGGCAGTCTTGGAATCCACGATGTCATCGCGCCGCTGATTGTCTGGTCGTTTCCAGAGTCTCCATGGAGCGAGTAGGATCTCCAATGTTGAAACGCTCAAACGCCAATCCGATTCTGACGAGGCGCGACATTCCGGAAATTCCCGGGCTCACGGTTGATGTCAGTTCCGTCTTCAATCCCGGGGCCGTCTATTGGCGGGGAAAGTACTATCTGCTGCTGCGCGTGCAGACGCGCGGGCGTGAGACGCGCCTGCTGGTTGCCGAAAGCGACGACGGCGAGCGATTCGCGGTTCGATCGCGGGTTGTCGAAATCGCAGGGCTCGCAGACGTCGCGCAGACAATTTATCACGTGTACGATCCGCGTTTGACGGCGATGGGCGATGCATGCGTGCATGTGGTCTTCGCCGCGGATACGGACGGCGGATGCCGACTGGGGATTGCGACGACGCGTGATTTCGAGCGATTCGAGTTGGTCTCGTTCGGCGAGGACGATGATGTTCGCAATGGCGTGTTGTTTCCGGAGAAACTCAACGGCGAATTCGCGCGACTCGAGCGACCGAATCGCGTCGCGCTGGACAGCGGCGTCACGACGGGTTCGGAGATCGTACTGGCGACGTCGAACGATCTCGTCTCGTGGAAGACAATCGGATCCGTGATGAAGGGGCGCTGGCATTACTGGGATGAGCTGATCGGATCCGGACCTCCGCCGGTCAAAACGCGCAACGGTTGGCTGCACATTTATCACGGCGTCGCGACGCATCTTAATGCTGGCATCTATCAGGCGGGCGTCGTGTTGCTGGATCTGCACGATCCGGCGAAGGTTATTGCACGGAGTCGCAACAACATTCTGGAGCCGCGCGAGATGTATGAACTCGTGGGCCAGGTGCCGAACGTGGTCTTTCCGAGCGGCATGATCGTCGAGTCGATGGATGCCGACGGGTTTGCGCGGCCCGACAGCCTTGTTCGGCTTTATTACGGTGCGGCGGACACAGTCGTCGGGCTCGCGACATGCACTGTCGCGGAGCTCCTTGACGCATGTAAAGAATCCTGACGAAGTGTGCAGGTTCGCGAACGGAGAAAGTATGACGATGTCGCGTGGATGGTTGCTTGCCGTGGCAGTTACCGCTTGTTTCGTTTCGGCGGGATGTTCGCAGAAGTCAGAGGGCGTCGGCGAGAGTGCGAGGTCGTCGCAACGATTGCCCCGCGAATACGCTTGCCATCGTGCCGCCGATGCGATCCTCGTTGACGGTCGTCTCAGCGAGGCGAGTTGGGCGAGCGCGCCGTGGTCCGACGATTTTGCGGACATCGAAGGCTTCGAGAAGCCCGTACCGCGTTTTCGCACGCGCATGAAGATGCTCTGGGACGATCGGTTTCTCTATGTGGCGGCGGAGCTCGAAGAGCCGCATGTCTGGGCGACACTTCGGCAGCATGACGAGATTGTATTCAACGACAATGACTTCGAGATCTTCATCGATCCGAACGGCGACGAGCGCGAGTATTACGAAATCGAAACCAACGCCTGCGCGACCATTTTCGACCTGTTTCTGGTTCGCACGTATCTTGATCACGGACCGGCGCTGCACGACTGGGACATGCGCGGGCTGCGGAAGGGAATCCACATTGACGGTACGCTGAACGATTCGAGCGACACGGACGTCGGTTGGACTGTCGAGTTCGCCTTGCCCTGGCGATCGCTCAAGGAAGCCGCCGGATGCGCCGCGCCGCCGAAACCCGGCGACGTGTGGCGGATGAACTTCTCGCGCGTCGAATGGCAACATGACGTCGTGGGAGGTCGATACCAGCGCGTACCGAACACGAAGGAAGACAACTGGGTCTGGTCGCCGCAGGGCGTGGTCGACATGCATCGACCGCAGCATTGGGGACGTGTTCGATTTCTGGCCAAGTCCAATTAGCGAATCACTGCGATTCGGTTCGAGCGTCTGAATGCATGCCGTCGATTGGTCCATCGTCGTATTCTTGCTGCTCCTCCTTGTCGTCGGCGCGATGACGACACGGCGTTATGCGACGAGTGTTTCGGGATTCCTGGCGGCGGAACGGCTCGGCGGTCGTTATCTCATCGCGGTATCCGACAACATAGCGCGACTCGGCGTCGTGACGCTCGTCTGGTATTTCGAGCAGAACTACAAAGTCGGGT
>JAJDEC010000247.1 GCA_029259995.1 Phycisphaerae bacterium | reverse complement strand
CCACGCTTCACGGCCGCCAACGATCATCGGCTTGAGTCGAAATTCCGCCGCGATATTCAGGGCCCGATGAATCTCGTTCTCGCGATTCGCAAGAAATGCCACGCGCTGAGTGCCGTCCAGCGCAGGCCAGAGGGCTTCGAGATCGCGATCAAGCGGCGTGCGCTCCCCCTTCGGGTTGCGCTGCGACCAGGCGATGAGATCGCGATGCCAACCCGCATCGAGAAATGTCTGTCGCATCAGCGCAACGGCGCCCATGGTCGACGTCGGATACCCGCGCGGTCCGGAACGCGGGCCGTCCGCGGCACTTGGCCGTGTCACGAATGCCGCATGCATGGCGACATCGGACTTCGCGATCTGTCTGCGTCGCGGGCCGTCGGAAAGGCTGAAGATCGCGCTCGTGCCGGATAGGATCGACGGCGGCGAAGCAACATGCGCGATCGTGAAACCGCCTTTGCGAAACTTGGCCAGCTCCGCTTTCTCGGGATCCAATCGCTCCTCGGCTCGCCAACTCGGATGCACGAGCCATCGATACGCCTCAACGGTTTTGGACTGAACGTCTTCCTTGGTGTCCGGCGATTCATCGGCGAGACGTTTCAATTCGTCGGCGGATCGCGTCGAAGGATTGATCCCCCGATGTGACAACCCGTCGATCAAGCCGGAATACAACGTCAAATCGCTCGCGTCGAAAATCACGGCGTGTGCCGGCGCCTCGATCGATGGCCCCACTTCGATCACTCGTCCGTTCTCGACTAGTACGCGACCGTCCTCGACGATTTCTCCGGGAGCGACAACCACTCGCGCCGCCTTGATCAGCATCGGCGGTTCGTAATCGGCCGAGACGACGCTTCGCATCGAACAAACCACCAGAATCGACAAGGCTACGACAGTCTTGATTCGTGCACATGCGGCGCAATGCATCCCACTCATCCCTTCTCCTCTAGAATCTGAACCGTTGACTCGACCGGCTCGTATTGTTGGACTGACACTGGACTTTCGTATCTGGATTTCATCGGCTTGTTGCAATCCGAACCCATCTTCTTGTTGCCCTGACCGGGCATACCGATTCAACGGTTCAAGACCGCACGGTTAACTTGCCGTCGACGACGAATCTCCGCCCCATAGTCGATTCAATCCCATATCCACATGTCGGAGCGACACAGGGCCGTCACTTTCGTCGTCCGAGATCGTGGGACCACTCGCTTCAAACGCAAACAGATGCCGCACTCTGTGCGGAAGAAATCGCGTCAACTGTGCGAATCCGTGACCGTCGCCGAGGCGATGTTTCGTATGGTAATAGCGAAGCGGAAAATACACGTGCAGATGATCTTTCGCGCGCGTCATCGCCACGTAGAACAGCCGCCGTTCCTCGTCGATGCCTTCCTGGTCGCCGACTGCCATGTCCGAAGGGAACATCCCGTCGGCCGCATGAATAATGTGAACCACATCCCACTCGCAACCCTTGGCCGAATGGACTGTGCTCAACGTCAACCAGTCTTCGTCCAGTTCCGGGGGCCCCGCCAGTTCCGACGTCGACACGGGCGGATCAATCGTCAGATCCGTCACGAATCGCGATCGCGACTTGTATCGCGTTGCAATCACTTCCAGCTGCTCAATGTCGCGCAGGCGCACTTCGTGATTGTCGTACGTCTGTTTGCAGAGTGGTGCATAGAAATGTCGGATTCGCTCGACCTGTACACTCAACGGCGGCGCCTCGCACGACTCGGCGTTCTTGGAACTGCCCATCGGAATCCCCGTGCAGTCCGACAGGATCGTTCGCAATCGACCGCCATGATCGCGGGCCGCGGCGGGCAGCTTCGGCAACTCCCGGAGCCATGCCCGCAAGGGCGAGCAGTGATCGCCTACGGATTCGCCGCCGTTGTTGTCAGTCGCCGCAGGACGTCGGCGCACGTGGATGTCGCCCATCACGCGCTGAGCCGTTCTCGGACCGACGCCATCCATCATGAGCAATATGCGATGCCAGCTGAGTTCGTCGTAAGGATTCTCCATGATCCGCAAGATCGCCAGGACGTCTTTCACGTGCGCCGCTTCAATGAACTTCAGACCGCCATACTTGTGAAACGGAATATTGCGATGCGACAATTCGATCTCGAGCGCGTCGCTGTGATGCCCTGCGCGAAACAACACGGCTTGGCGCATCAATGGGATGCCCTGCTCTGTGTATTGAATAATTCGATCGCACACGGCGTTGCACTGCTCGTGCTCGTCGCCGCACGTCACGACGCTCGGCATCTCCGCGGACATGCGATTCGACCAGAGCGTCTTCGTAAACCGCTCCTTCGCATCCTGCATCACGGCATTCGACGCATCGAGAATCGGCGTCGTCGATCGATAATTCTGTTCGAGTGTGACAGTTCGCGCGCCTTCGAAGTGTTTCGGAAAATCGAGAATGTTGCGGATCGTCGCGGCGCGGAACGAGTAAATCGACTGGGCGTCGTCGCCGACAACCATGATATTCTGATGCCGCTTGCGCATGCCGCGCAGGATTCCGGCCTGCACGCGATTGGTATCCTGATATTCGTCCACGAGGACGTGCTCGAATCGATCCGCGATCGTCGCGCCCGCATCGGATTCGCACAACGCGCCCCAGAACAGGAGAAGATCGTCGTAGTCCGCGACATTCTGCTCGCGCTTGCGCTCGATGTAGGCCGAGAAAATTCGACCAATATCGTCCGCTTCCTCACGGCACCAGGGATACTCTTTGTCGAGAATCCGCGTCAACTGCTCCTGCGAATTCACGACGCGCGAATAAATGCTGTTGAGCGTGCCCTTCTTTGGAAATCGTCGGTTCTTCCCGGCGAGGCCGAGCTCGCTGCGAAGCAGATTCATGAGATCCGCCGCGTCGCCCTGGTCCATGACCGTGAAGTCACGATTCAGTCCGATGGCGCTTCCGTAAACCCGGAGGAGTCGATTCGCGATGGCATGAAAAGTCCCGCCCCAGACGGCGCCGGCGGACGACTGCGACGTCATGTGCCCGGCACGTCGCAGCATCTCTCCCGCCGCACGGCGCGTAAACGTCAGTAACAGGATCTTGTCGGCGGAGACGCCTTTCTGAACCAGCCAGGCAACACGGCACGCGAGCGTCTTCGTCTTGCCCGTACCCGCGCCGGCAATCACAAGCAGCGGACCATCAGAATGTGTGACGGCCTCGCGCTGGGCGTTGTTCAACGAATCGAGCCAGTCGGCGGACATGCTGCGGTCTGCTCCAGTCAATCGGAGTCCGGTTACGATGAACGCATCATAACCGCCGCACGGCAACTTGTCCGAACCGGCTGGCTCGCAATCCCCTTGAGGCCATCCGATTTCTAGCGTCGAATCCTGACTCGTTGTCGTCGCAGTTTGCGCCGCATGAGCAGCATGGACGCCGGAAGCATGAACGCCGTCGCCCCCGGAATCGCTCCGCAGTTCGACAATGCGGCCAGCAAGGCCTGAACGGCCTCGGCGTCAAAGAACAATACGACAGGCTGCGTGATCACATCGTCGATGATGAACGGCTCGCCGACGAAGGGCCCGCCGTAATAGCCGTAACAAGTATTGACGTTGTCCATTTCGGCGTCGTCGAGGAACATCGCCATGCCCGCCTGTTTCGGGTTGTCGCGATCACTGATGTCGACTGTCTGCAGCCCGAAGCTCGACAGCGCGAAGACACGATCGCCGATCAGGCCGACACGATTGACTTCGCCGACATTTTCAAACATGCCGCGCTGCGTCAGGGCCGCGTCGCTGAAATCCACAAGCTGCACGCCGTTCATGCACGTCACGTCGTAAATCGCTTCTGACGACTGCGTCGATACGCCGACCACGGCGATGTCGTCCCCGTCCCCTTCGAAACCAAACGGCTCGTCGACAAACGTCTCGTTGAATTTCTCGTGATGAAACGGAATGACGATCAGTCCCAACTCGTCGAGCACCTTGAACGCCTTCTCATCGTATGTGGCTTCCGAAGACGTGTACGATCCCGGCGGACCCAGGATCACGCGCCCCAGCTGCGCCGGG
>JAJDEC010000246.1 GCA_029259995.1 Phycisphaerae bacterium | reverse complement strand
TGTCACACTCGCAGGCGATGATGAGATTGCCGTCTTCGATCATTGTGACGTCCAAGCAAATGATTCGAGGTGTTCGCGGAGTTGGCGGGCGCTGGGGAAGCGTTTGGAGATCAGGTCTCGACGCAGACCGCAGCAGACGGCCTTGAGTTCGGGCGGCTGGCTTGCGTAGTATTTTTTTCCACCGATGGCGTCGTAGAGGACGCGGACGAGCTGGATCACGTCTTCACGAATAGCGGCGGCGCTGGCGGCGCCCCAGTGAAAGAAGTCGACGAGTTTGATATCGAAGTCGATGCCCTTGCGCTCGATGAGAATGTTCTCGTCATGGATATCGCCGTGGTACTCGCGGACCTTGTGGATCTGTTCCAGACCGAGGGCGAGGGCATGCAGCAGGTGAAGCGACTGGAAGGGATCGAGTCGTTTGCCGGGTTGTCGGGCGAGGAATTTCGTGAGCAGCTCGCCCTCCACAAATTCGCTGATCAGGCAGGTGACGTTGGATTTCTTGTAGCGCAACACCTCGGAGTGATGGTATTGAATGACGATCGGGCAATTGCGCAGTCGATTGAGTTTTGTTGCGTAGAACTTGACGGATCGATCTCGCGCGTTGCGTTGCGGGAAGAAGAGCTTGGCGGCGCGATGGATGCCCGTGCGGCGTTCAATGACCTTGTAGACTTCGCCTTCCCAGCCGCCTCCGATGAACGAGTCGACGACGTATTTCCCGCCGATGACGCGTCCTGGTGCGAGGTTGAATCTGGTGATTTCCGAATTCGTCGTCATGTCGTAGGCGTCTCGCCTGTATTCGGTTGGCCCCGCGTCGTCCGCGAGAAACGAGTGTTCTCTGTACGGCGTGGTCGGTCGGATTGCAAGGGGATTGCGCGATCCGCGATGGGGTCCGGGGATTTTTCGGCGGAGGTTCGCTAGACTGGACGGATCGGGCCGAGTCATGTCGATGCGAAGTAGAGGCGAAAGCGAAGGAGCGGCGGGCCATGGCAATTCGCGTACGTTGCAAGTGCGGCAAATCCTTGAAAATCTCCAGCCGGCATGCGGATAAGCGAATCGCGTGCCCGGCTTGTCAGCGTCCCTTCCGAATTCCGGCTGAGAAGTTCAAGTCGGCGGGAATCTCGACGGGCGGAGGCAATGCCTCGCAGAAGGGTTCGCGGCCGGAATCGGTCGACGCGTCAGCACCAATGCCGGTCAGCCTGGACGAGGAACTGGCGGGCTCGGGATTGATCGAATTGTCTTCCAGCGGGCTCGGGGACCTCGCGGACCATGCGACCGGCTCCGGGGGCGGGCCCCTGGAGGCGTTGACGATTCTCGAGGCGCCGCAGCAAGTGTCGTATGCACCGGATCGGACGGCGCGTATCCAGGCGACGCGTCGGGGAACGGATCCGATCGAAGGACCGAAGCGAGGCTTCTGGCCTGACGTGTTGGTGAGCTTCATCTATCCGGCGAAAGGCGTAAGCAACCTCGTTACGCTCGTCATCATTTTCATCGTTTCGGCGATCGGTGAATCATCGTCCCAATTGCAGATGGGCTTGTTGGGCGCTTTTATTCAGTTCTGGTTATTCGTCATCATGTTCGGCTGGTTCGCGTCGATTTATTTCGGCGTCATCCAGGAGACGGCGACGGGGTCCGAAGATCTGCCGGGGCTGAATCTGGAAGACGGATGGTGGGACGGGATCCTCATGCCGGCGTTTCGCTATCTCGGCGCGATCGGGCTGGTTCTGTTGCCGGCGATCGTCCTGACGATTGCGTCGGGGATGGGATGGGTTCCGTCGTTCGTCGCATCGCTGATTCCGATCTGGTTCATCGGCGGCGTGTTCCTGCTGCCGATGTCGTTTCTGTTGTTCTCATTTCAGGCGGCGTCGACGATGCTGCGGATTGATCTGGTACTGGCGACGATCGCGAAGACGATTCTGCCGTATCTCGCGATGTGGGCGATTCTGCTGATTGTGTCTTGCATCATTCTGCTGGCCCGCGGCGGCGCCGCGCTGCTCGGTCAGGTCGTCGGCGTTTCGCTGCCTTCGATCAGCGCCAATCAATTTCTTGCGGGTCTGGGCGGGCGGATCCTGCTTTCGTGGATCGGAATCTACTTCACGCTGGTGGCCATGCGAACGATCGGGCTTTACTACCTGCATTTCAAGAAGCGATTTGTGTTTGTGATGGAATAGTCGACGACGGTTCATCGAATTGCGATTCGATGAAGACGGACGGCGTCAGCCTGTCGGCCACTGGATTCTGTGCTGTGTTGCCACAGATTCTTAATTCATCACGAATTCCCGGAAAACGACACTCGACAGCTGGCGATTTGATATCCGCGTTCGTCGAGACCCCGGAGGGGACGGGCTGACGACGACCCGTCGATTCGCGCCGTCCTTCCAGGACGGCAATGCGAGAACAGAATCGTCACGATCTCGCCCTTGAAAGGGCGGGCTATTTTCATATCGTCCCTAACGGGACGCATGGCCATGCCATTGTCTCATTAAGTATGAAATGGGAATCGTGCATCGTGTGAAACCGGCTAATAGCCGGTTCGTTACAGGCAATTGGCCTGTGGCGGATTCAAT
>JAJDEC010000245.1 GCA_029259995.1 Phycisphaerae bacterium | reverse complement strand
CCACAACGCAATTCCACTTGCTACCGTCCGGTGCATCAATCCGCATATTGCGCCCGCAACTCCATAACCCACGCCTCAATATCCGGCTCGGGATAGCGCGCCTTCGCCCCCGCCCTCAGCATTCCGCCATCATACCATTTAAGCCACGCCCGATCCGTCTCAAGCGCCTCGCCCGTCAGCGCCCCGAGCGCCAGACGAAGCGCCAAACTCTGGTCCGGATGACTCGTGCCCTGTCGCAACCAATCGACACAAAGCGGCACGCCGCGCGGATCGTCGTAGAGCACCGAGTGCATGATCATTCGCCCCACCCACGTGAATTCCGTCGCAAACGCGCCGATCCACTTCCAGATTCCCCAGAACAGATGCGAATCGAAAATCGCCAGCTTGGGCGACGAGAACTCCGTCGCGACACGCTCAGCGCGAGAGACGCCGGCGGCATGATTCCAATCGCCGACATTTCGAAGGATCGATTCGCTCAATGCGCCCGCACCGCAGCGATCGTGGAGAAACATCGCCGAACGCACGGCAATCGTGCCAACACCCGAAACAAGACAGGTTGTCTCTCTTGGCTCAATATAGACGAAGTCTTGCGTTTCCCGATTACAAATTTCCAGCGAGGTCCATTCCCGATCCGTCGGTCGTTTGCAATCGCCTTCCGAGCCGTAGTTCACGGCGCCCCACAGGTAATAAGGCAATTCCGCGAAGAAAGGCCGGCGTCCATCGATTTCGAGCTCGGTTTGATGCGCTGCGCCTCCCATGAATCCACCTGCTCGACGACAAGAATGCCGGCCCAAACTTCGGTAGCCCTGAATGAACGTTACAGGTTAGCTCTGAAAGAGCGTTACAGGTTAGCCCAGGGCAAGCGAAGACCGCGAAGCGGTCGAGTGCAGCCCTGGGTTTGCATCAACCACACGCATCCAGCCCTGAAAGGGCGTTACAACATGATCGCTTCGGACACGCAGGGCAGAACAAGAAGCCAAAACGATTCAGGCTTCCGAATCCAAGTGTTGACGATGACAACAACGTCCCGTTCCAACAAGTCACATTCGACGCCCCATGCCGCACGATCCTTCAATTCGACTTCACCACGACGCCCCTACTCCCCGCGCAAATCATAACAAATCAACCGAGCCCGCGTCCCATTGATCGTATCCTTCCCGTTCTGATTCACATACAAAAGCCCCCGCGAAAGCGCCGGCAGCGCCCAAGTCTCCCGCGCCGCAAACAACCACGTGCGTGACAATATCGTCTGCCCCGCCGGCGTCAGCGACAGCCAAAGCAGATGCCCCTCCTCCGTCAGACACAGGAATCGCCCATCCACGCGCAGCAGCCTACCGCGACCGATCGAATAATTCAGCTGCCGGTTCTCCCCCGCAACCATCGCCGTCTCGATCAGCTCCGGCGCCCACTTCCACAGCCGCCTGCCCGTCTTCAGATCAACACAAACCAGCGACATATCCCCGCCGCCCATGCCGTCAACGCCATACAAATGCCCCTCATGCGCAATCGGCGTCATGAAATGCGAACCCAGCGCATCGCTCTGCCACTCCACCTTCGCCGCAAACTCCTCATCAAAGGACAGCAGCACGCCCCCCGTCTTGTACGACGACGAGATAAACACTTTGCCATCCACACACACCGGCGACGACGCATTGACCGACTCATACTTTCGGCTGCGAAACGGAAAACGGCTCAGCACTGTCCCATCCAGCGAATCAATCACCAATAGCCCGCCCGTCGGCGGTCTCGAATCCCCGCCGGCAAACACAAGCACCACTTCGCGCCCGTGCATCCGCGCCGACACCGGCGACGCATAGCTCGGCCCCCACTGATCCCCTGCTCGCCATGCGATCGCCCCTGTTCGCTTGTCAAACGCAACAACGCATGGCCCGCCCGGCGCCCCCACTTGCACAATCAACCGATCCCCGACAACCAGCGGCGACGAACCCACGCCGAAAAAATCCTGCGGCACCTTGAATCGCTCGCTCGTGTTCGTCTGCCACACAACTTCGCCATCACTCAACCGATGGCACGTCAATCGCCCCGTCACGCCATAGCAATAAACCAACGCTCCATCAATCACCGGGCTGCATCGCGGTCCCCCATTGAATCCATACCGATCGCGATACGTCGTTTCGAATCGCTTGCGCCAATAGCGCTTTCCCGTCTGCGGATCGAGACAGTCGATGACTTCGTCGTCGTTGATTCGATGGATGAACACCAGCCGATCGCCCGCAATCGACGGCGACGCATAGCCCTCGCCCGTCGCCATCTCCCACACGATACGCACGCCCTTCTCGGGAAACGTCGACATCAACCGCGTCTCAGGACTCGTCGCATTGTCCGCCGGTCCGAGAAACCTCGGCCAATCCGACACAACGGCCCCCGCCGCCAGCGCGCGCGGCGGGCGATGGAATGTCAGTTCAGGAAATGAAACCGGCCCAGCCGCGGAAGCGATCAAGGCCCCCAGGCACACAACGGCAATCATCGTCAGATAGACTCTGTTCATAGCCGCATTCTAAGTTCGATTTGGGAATGATTCATCGTGTGGAACCGGCCAATAGCCGGTTCGCCACAAGCGCTTGTGCCTGTGCCACATTGGATTTTCTGCATTTCCACTTTGAAATTGCATCCCGAAGTGAACAAACAACCGGAAGCGTTCAATTCGACCTCGTATTGCCGGAAATGGCCGACCAGCTCGCATCATTGTGGATCGTCGACAACAGGCCGCACAACCCCACCCGGACCAGGCGCCGCCCAAACATCCCATTCGCATACGCGATCCGTTCCGAGAGCGCATTGTTATCGGCGATTCCGCCACGGCGACGATTGAAGCACGGCATTTGTACCTTGGAACCCAACGCTACGCGTATACCCGTGTTGATCACCTGCGCGTGGCCCGAGACAATAGACGATCTCGGGCGACATTTTCCTGCACATAGGTAGTGCGACACGAAAAATCTGCTGGCCAGTAACCCAGGAGTCCCAAGAATGCGTCAAGACGTCCAGAAAGCCATCCATCGTTGCAAAGCAGTTGCCTGTGTCCTTCTGACGCTCAATCTCTGCTATTGGTCCGTCGCCTGCGATCGCGGTGCACTGACGCCCGAAAGCACGCTCCCATTCCCGACGGAAAGCGGCGTCGAGCGAATCGCCCTGGACAGCGATCATCCCATCGCCCAGGCACTCGACGAAAGCCAGTACGTCGGCGCAACCCATCTGGAAGTCGATCGCACCAATAACACGTTCGCACTCGTCTTCCCGGATACCGATCGTGTCGCGTCCGGAAGCTTCGTCGTCACGAACGGCATCACGGCCGTTTCGTCCTTCACGTTCGGTCGCGAAGGCCGAAGCGTCACGCTCGATCTCGATGTGAACACGCAGTCCGTGACGCGACTCACAACGTCGAACGGCTACACCTGGACGCCCAGCGGCAACGCCAAGGCCAAACTGCCGGCCGAACTCGACGCCTCCAATCCGTACATCGCGGCCAACGCCGAACTCCTCGCCGCCGAACACGCCATCATCGCCGATAGCGGCGCATCGTTCGTGGACCCGGGTTTCCTCGCCTCCGCGTTTCTCTGGTTCGCCTGCGTCGCGATCTGTCCTGTCATCGCATTCATCCTCTTTCTTCTGAACGCCATCGGTGGAACCATCGGCGAAGGACCGGGAACCAACCCGACGCCGACTGACTCGGACGCAGATGGCGTCGCCGATGCCAGCGACAACTGCCCGAACACAGGCAACGCCGATCAGGCCGACACAGACGGCGACGGTGTCGGCGACGCATGCGACACGACAACTGATCCGGGCACGAACCCGACGCCGAATGTCGCCCCCGTCGCGACAGACGACACGGCAACGACCAACGAAGACACGGCCGTCGTTATCCCGATTCTGAACAACGACTCCGACAGCGACAGCAGTCTCGAACCCAGCAGCGTCGTCGTCACCAGCGGTCCCGCCAACGGCACAATCGCAGTCGACGCCGGAACGGGCGACATCACTTACACGCCCAATGCAAACTTCAACGGCGCTGACACGTTCGACTACCAGATCTGCGACGACGAAGCCACGCCGCTCTGCGACTTCGGTACCGTCAACATCACGATCACGCCCGTCAACGACGACCCCGTCGCGCAAGACGACGCCGCATCGACCGACGAAGACACCGTCCTCAACGGCGACGTCCTCGTCGACAACGGCAACGGCGCCGATTCCGACATCGACGGCGACGCACTGAGTGTCACGGCCATCGACGGCAATGCCGCCGACGTCGGCAATCCCGTCACGCTCGCCTCCGGCGCGACAATCACGCTGAATGGCGACGGCACGTTCACGTTTGAGCCGACCGGGCTCGCGATTCAGATGCTCGGCAACGGCGCCAATCTCGTCGATACGTTCACCTACACGATCGACGACGGAAACGGCGGAACCGACACGGCGACGGCCACGATCACAATCAACGGCGTGAACGACGATCCGATCGCGACGGACGACATGCCGATGATCACCGAGGACGCCGTCCCGAACTTCCTCATGGGCAACGCCATCGGTATGAACGATACCGACGTCGAAGGCGATCCACTGATGGTCACGAACGACGGAACCTACGGCGGTCTCTACGGCACGCTCGATCTCGACATCAACGGCGACGTCACATACACGCTCGACAACGGCAATCCCGCGGTCGACGCCCTCAACGTCGGCGACATGCTGACGGACACGTTCCCCTACACGATCAGCGACGGCAACGGCGGCACGGCCGGCGCGAATATCAACGTCAAGATCAACGGCGCCAACGACGCGCCGATCGCAAATGACGACAGCACGTACCAAGTCTCGCAGGGCGCGACGCTCACGATTAACACCGTCGCAACCGGACTGCTCGGAAACGATACGGATGTCGACAACGATCCGGCAACCGAGTTGACCGTCATCCAGGTTGGCGGTGACCCTGCAAACGCGACCACGTTCACCCTCAACGCCGACGGAACCTTCACGTACGAACACGACGGCGTCGGCACGACGGACGTGTCGTTCGAGTACATGGCGAACGACGGCCTCACCGACTCCAATGTCGCCACGGCATCGATCCAGGTCCTCGTCGGCCCGGCGGCCAATGACGACAACTACGCCATCGGCCTGCCGAACACGACAATCAACGTTGACGCCGCCAACGGCGTCATCAATGCGGCCAACGGCATGATCGCGGGCGCTGTCGCCAATGCAATGATGGACACGCTCGGGAATCCTGCCGCCACGCTCACGACTTTCGGCGGCGGCTCCCTCGGCGGCAGCGTCACGGACAACAATGCCGGCGATACCGTCACGTTCGGAACGGCCGGCTCGCTAACGCTCAACGCCGACGGTTCGTTCGACTTCACGCCCGATACCGACTTCGTCGGTAACTTCACGTTCGACTATCGCCTGTCCAGTATCGCCGGCACGGATGACGCGACCGTCACGATCGCCGTCGGCGACTCGCCCACGGCCGTCAACGACGCGTTCACCTGCACCGGCAACGTCGGTCTCGACGTATCCGCCGCCAACGGCGTCTTCGCCGACAACGGCACAGCGGTCGATGAAGGCGACTTCATCAGCGTCACTGAGGTGCAGGGCAACGCCGCCAACGTCGGCGTCGCCACGGCAACGGCCAATATGGGCAGCGTCAATGTCCAGACCGACGGCAGTTTCACCTACGAGCCGCCCGTCGGTTTTGAAGGCATGGACTCCTTCACCTACACGATCGACAACGGATTCAACGCACCGAGCACTGCGACAGTCGCGATCGCGATCAGCGACATGATCTGGTTCATCGACAACACGGCCGGTGGAACCAGCAGCAACATCGGAACATTCAGCAATCCGTACCTGAATACGAGTAACTACAACAACTTTGCGGCCGACGATCCTGGCGATGTCATCTTCATCCACACGGGAATGGGCAGCTATACGGGCGGCATCACGCTGCTGGACAACCAGGTCCTGCTTGGCCAGGGCATTGACCTGCTGACCGAGCTCACCAATCTCGGCATCACGCTCGCGCCACACAGCGCACTGACCGCAAGCCCGTCACCGACCGGCGCCGCAAACCGCTCGCTTCTGACCAACTCCGGCGGCGCTGGCGTTCAGCTCGCCGCAAACAATACGATTCGCGGCATCGACGTCGGAAACACGAGCGGCCATGGCATCCAGAGCCCCGCCGTATCCGTCGGCACGCTGACGATCACCGATACGAGCGTCACAGGCAGTGGCGGCGCGATCAACATCAGCGACGGCGGAACGCTTGCGATCACTTTCGATCAACTGTCATCCAACAACGCCAGCGGAAACGCGATCAATCTCGTCAACTGCACGGGCACGATGACCTCAACGTCGTTCGCCAGCACGATCACCAATCCGTCGGGCACGGCCGCGACGATCGACGGCGGAACCGTCGGCGTGACCTATAACGGCAGCACGACCAAGACCACCAGCGGTCGTCTGTTCGAATTCACCAACCGCACCGGCGGCATCGTTACTTTGTCAGGGCAGCACACGCAGAACGGCGCGAGCGGCACGGGTATCCTGGTTGAGAATTGCACGGGCACACAAACCAATCTAAACAACTCTGTCGACCTCGGGGTTACGACACCGCTGAGTAATACGGCCGTGAGGCTCATCAATGCCGGTAGCGTCACGTTCGCCAATCTCGACATCCGCACAATTGGTACGGGTGCGAGAGGCATTAGTTCCTCCGTCGTGTTCTTGACCGTAACAACCGGCACAATTGAAGCGGTTGGCGGCCCCGCCATCGATCTGAATGCCACAACGCTAGGCAGCGTCAACTTCACGTCGCTATCGAGTACGAATAGTGACGGAAACGGCGTTGCTGTATTCTCTTCCGGTGGCATCAACGGCCTTATGGTCACGGGAACCACGACCGTGACAAACTCCGCACTCAGCGCGGTCTTTCTAAACACGAATACCTGTCCGATTGATTTGGGCACGCTGAACATCAACAACACGGCCACGAATCGACAAGGCTTCAACGCATTCGACTGTTCGGGACCGCTGACGACCGACGCGGGCGTAATCAGTACGGGCTCTGGGATTGGCGTTGGCATCCAGAATTCAACCATCAGCGCTGCCGGCGTAACCTTCCAATCCGTCACCTGCAACGGCGCATCCAGCGGCATCGTGTTGAACAACACGGGAACCAGCGGCGGATTCACTGTCACGGGATCGGGATCGACCGTCGGATCGGGCGGCTCGATCAGTAACTCGACATCCCACGGTATCAGCCTGACCAACACCCGCAACGTGAGCCTCAATGGAATCGTCATTGATCGCACGATTGGACACGGCATCTTCGGTACGAACGTGGCCGCACTGCCCGCGCAGACAAATGCGTTCCAGTTGACAAACTCCCAAATCCTCAACGCGGGCGACGGAAATGCAGACACGGGCGTGTTCTTCGGCACAACCGGGCAGAATAACCTCGCGGACACCGCAACGATCAACAACGTCCTCTTCGACAACTTCCAGCAAAACGGCATCGAGGTGTTCAATACGACGAACACCGCGATCATCAACGTTCAGAATTGCACGATCAGAAATGCAACGAGCACGTTCGCAGAGTTCGGGATTCTGGTCGATACCGGTACGACCAACAGTGCCAATCACACGCTGAACGTCACTGGCTGCGACATTCAGAATATCAACCGGGCCGGCATCAATTTTGATCGGGAAGGCGCCGGAATCGCGATGTTCGCAAGCGGCACGGGAACTCATGCGTTGACCGTCCAGCAGACGCGCATAGAAGACGTCAATTACGTTGGTGGCGGCAATGCCATTCGGGCGAGCGCTGCAGAGACTGCGACCATGACTGTCGATATCTCGAACAACTCGAATCTCATTGGAGATGGGTTTGAGGGTATTACCGGCAACGTCCTCCTAGTCAGGGCTTTGGACAGCGCGACCGTCATCGGCCAGATTTCGAACAATACGGTTTCCGTCAACGGGAATCCGACCAACGGATCGGGAATCTACCTTGAAGGTGATGGCGGACCCGGCGGCGAGAACGAGACCTTTACCCTGAACCTTGATTGCAGCAACAACTCGATCATTGGCGTCAACGGGGGGGGAATTGCAATCTACTCGGTCGATACGATCAATCCGATGGGTTCCGTCCACGTTAACGCGCACAACAACGTGATCACCGATGCCTCTGTTTTTGGAATTGAGGACATCATCGCCCTCTCCCGTGGCAATGCCTCGTTATGCCTCAATGCGACAAACAACAACATTACTAATGGAGGATTCGTCGGCGATATCGGGATAGTGCAACAGGACGCGTCGATCCTGCAGATATCCCAGGCCAGCGTGCCCGCCCTGTCCGCCGCGAACAACGGCGCCAACGTGTTTTCCTTAGGCACGATCACGTTCAACGCAACGTGCGCAACGCCGTAAGGAAACCCCACGCCGCCGCGGCGAACGCCGCCCGAGTTGAATCATCAAGAGGCGACCGTATCAGCAACCTGATACGGTCGCCTTTTCCTTTCAAAGTCATTTCGCGAACGAAACGCCCCTGAACTGATTCCACGCTGATCCAGGTCGGTAAGAAACGAATTCCCCGCGGATCCAAGACAGCCATTCCCAGCATGGCATCGACGAGAAGACAGCACCGTGTGGAGCCGGCTAATAGCCGGCCCGCAGTGGAGTAAGGCTGGAGCGTATTGCGTCTAGGCGTAGCGTCCGCCCTCTGTCGCGGACGACGAATGGAGTGACGACGATACAGGGCCATCAATTCGTTGGCGGACCGCGCGTCGGCCGTCGTCAATACGACACGGCCGCCCTTTTTCTTGATCGCCGGAGATCAGACCGCGACACGGCTGCACGCAAAATCCAATTGGCGCACCGGCCGCAGAATACGAAATGCACTCCATGTTGAAAGCAACGCACACCGCGCGCCGAGGACTTTATCGTAGCGCGCTGAACACAATATGGTGAACGCGCCGAAGGGCACAATCGCCGCACGCTGAAAGTGAAATGCAATACACGCCGAAGGGCACAATCGCCGCACGCTGAAAGTGAAATGCAATACACGCAGAAGGTCACACTCGCCGCACGCTGAAAGCGAAATGCAATACACGCAGAAGGTCACACTCGCCGCACGCTGAAAGCGAAATGCAATACACGCAGAAGGGCACACTCGCCGCACGCTGAAAGCGAAATGCAATACACGCAGAAGGTCACACTCGCCGCACGCTGAAAGCGTGCCACAGGAAAGCCCAGGGCAAGTGCAGCCCGCAACGCGGGCAATCGCAGCCCTGGGTTCCGATTCAACCTGCGAATCAAGCACTGAAAGTGCGTTACAACTAACCCGACCTACCGACTTGGAACGTCGACGTTCAATCCGTCTCCAATGATTTCCGGGAGTTGTTCGCAGGAACCAGCATCGATCGTATCCACGCACAAACCGCCACCGCCCCGATCACCCCTTTGATCGCCACGATCGTCCACTTCGACAATCCCGATACATCCACCGGCCCTTGTCCTTCGATTTGACCGAAGAAGCTGAAGTACAACCCACCGCAGACGACGCCCCAGGCGCCGATCAACAGCGACTGGCCGTAGGGTCGATGTCGACGCACCGCGATCGCCGCCCACAGCAACAGCCCGCCGGCAATGTAGTCGTCCACGTAGAACGCGATCGTCGAAAAATCCGTGCCCCTGCGCATCGTCTCCAGCACCGGCAGCAGAACGCCCAGAACATACGCCGCCGTCACATCAAATCGTCGCATTTCATTCACTCCCTCGTCGACATCAATCTGCCGATACGTCGCCCGATTCGAGCAATCAGAACACCGCGATCGTACCTTCAATTACCCCCCGTTTGCCATCCGGGACAACGTCACGGGAAACGGAAGCCCTCCAAAAAACCGCAAATCGCCGCCGTCGCCGGCCTTGACATATAAGTGAACGCTTATATATAATCAGCCCCATGATCACCGCACCCGACCTACCCGTCTTCCGAGCCGTCGCCGACCCGACCCGCCGGGCCATTCTCGACCTGCTCATGGCCGGTGAACGCGCCGTCAACGACCTCCTGAAACCCTTCAGGATGACCCAGCCCGCCATCTCGCAGCACCTGCGCGTGCTTCGCGAAGCAGGCCTCGTCACCGAACGGCGCGACGGCCGACGACGCATCTACAAGCTCGAAGCCGCCCCCCTGCGCAGCGTGCATGAATGGGCGGCCCACTATGAACGGTTCTGGACCGACAAGCTGACCACGCTCGGCGACTATCTCGACGAAATGCCGGACGAACCCGCGAAAAAGCAGGCAACATCAAAACGCACGAAAAAACGATCAACATCGAAGCATTAGACCGAACCAATGCAGGGAGCCAATCATGGGATCGATCAACATCAAAGTGGAATATCCGCATCCGCGTGAGAAAGTCTGGCGCGCCATCACAACGCCCGAAGCCATCGCCGCATGGCTCATGGAAAACGACTTCGAGCCCGAAGTCGGTCACAAATTCACGCTGCGCACGGATCCCCAGCCCGGATTCGACGGCATCGTTCACTGCGAAGTCCTCGAACTCGTCGAACCGGAGAAGCTCTCATTTTCCTGGCGCGGCGGTCCGATCGACACGATCGCCACATTCGAACTCCACCCGACAGAGAAAGGCACGGAACTGACCTTCATGCAATCGGGCTTCAAAGGCGTCAAGTCCAACCTCACGCGGCTCATTCTTAAGAGCGGCTCGAAGAAGATGTATCACGAGTTGCTGCCGGCCGTACTCGATCGAATGGACGAGGACGGCACGCTCCGCGACGCGCCGCCGAAAGAGGCCTGCGACGAACGCGGCCTCTGGCGCGTCCTCGTCAAGCTGTTCGCCCCCATCCTCGGCAAGAAACCTGAAAGGAAAATCTAGTCATGCGCTATCTACTCACCGGAATCCTCGCAGGCCTCATCATGTTCGCCTGGACAGCTGTCTCATGGATGGCTTTGCCATTGCACGCAGCCGCGCTCAACAACTTCCCGACGGCAACGACCGACGCTGACCTGCCAATGGGCGAATCGTCGATCGACCAACTCCAACTGCCGAAGTCCGGCGTCTATCACTACCCCGGATTCCCGCATCACGAAGACGGCTCGCCAGTCAGCGACGCGGAATTGAACAAAATGTTCGAACGCATGAAGGCGGGCCCGACCATCTCCCTCTTGGTATACCACGCCGACGGCCGCGAACCATTCCCGCCGAAGAATTTTGCGATTGGTATCGGTTCCTGCATTGTCGCCTCGTGGATCGCGACCTGGCTGACCTGGCTCGCGGCGCCGCGCCTGCGAAGCTATGGACGACGCGTCCTGTTCGTCACGGCACTCGGCGCATTCGTCTTTTTCGCGTTCTACGCGCAATCCTGGTTGTGGTGGGGATATTCGTCTGAATTCGGAATCGCCGGAACCATCGACATCATCGTCGCCCCGATGCTGGCCGGACTCGTGATTGCGAAGCTGGTCAATGCAAATTCGAACGCCGCACAGCATTGATCGGCGAGTCCGTTATCCGACCGTATGCCGACGATAGGCATCGAAGATATCGGCGTGGCTGAGCGTCGCGATCGGCTCGTTCTCATTGCTGCGACTGACCACGACGAGCGCGCGTGCGTCCTCCTTTGCCATGAGATTCACGGCCGACAAGAGCGACTCGTCTTCCGTGATTCGACTCATCGGTCGGGCGATGTCGGCCGCAATGACCAGGTTCGCCATCTGTGTATCGGCCACGATGCGCCGCACATCGTCCGCATCCACGATGCCGACCAGACGCTTCTCGCCATCGATCACGGGGAAACACGCCTCTTCGGATCGCGTGAATTCATAGACGAGCATCCCCATCGGCATGTCTTCTTTCAGCAACACGACGTTGCGATGCTTTCGTACGACGAGCGCATCGTCAACAGTCAATCGCTGAAGAATCGCCCGCGCCATGTTGCCAAACTTGGAAGGCGCATCCAGCCGCGACGGCAGTTGCTTCTCATACAACGTATGATTGCGACACAACAGAAACGTCACGATGCAGACAAGCATCGCCGGCGGCAAAAGGTTGTAGTTCCCCGTCATCTCACTGACCATGATGATTGTTGAGATCGGCGTATTCGCCGCACCCGCGAAAAATCCCGCCATCCCGACGAGCGCAAATGCCCCGGGATGAATCGGCAGCCCCGGAAACAACTGCTGGCAGAGAATGCCCGTTGCACCGCCGAACGCCCCGCCGATCACGACGGCCGGACCGAACACGCCGCCACTCCCGCCACTGCCGATCGCAAACGACGTCGTACAGATTTTCGCGAGACCGATCAGAGTGAGCACGGCCGCGGCGACCAGTGCCGGCGACATGCAAGCGGGAAACATACCCTGAATCGTCGCCGCCGACGGCAACTCGAGAACCGTCCCATGGCTCGCCAGGTCCTTGGTGAAACACGCCTGCACAACGCCGTATCCCGCGCCGAGCGCCTCCGGAAGAAAAAAGCCGATGATGCCGACGAACAGACCGCCGATGGCGGGCTTGATGTGATTCGGCCCCGGCAATCGCTCGAAAAACATCTTCCGCACTCCGTAAAACACGCGCACAAACAGGATCGCGGCCAGTGCCGAAACGCCGGCGAGCACGAGATACGGCGCCAGCATGAACGGATCACTGAAGCCGTAACCCGGCGTGATGAATAACGGTTTGAATCCGAAGATCGCCGCGAACACACAATAGGCGACGGTCGACGTGAGAAACGCGGGCACGAAGACTTCGTGTTCCTGATCCGGGCCGCGATAGAGCACTTCCGCGGCGAACAGCGCGCCGGCCAGCGGCGCATGAAATATCGCGCCGATCCCCGCCGCCATGCCGGCCGCCATGAGAATGCGCCGTTCCTCCGGCGGTACCTTCAGCCAGCCGCCGAGCATCGATCCGAAGCCCGCGCCGATCTGCGCGATGGGGCCTTCCCGACCGCCCGATCCGCCTGTGCCAATCGTGATCGCCGACGTGATCGCCTTGACGAGCGGGACGCGTTTGCGAACGACGCCGTCCTTGAAGTGATAGGCCTCGATGGCAGCGTCTGTGCCATGGCCTTCCGTTTCAGGTGCGAATGTGAATGTAATCAGGCCGCTGACGAGTCCACCGGCGGCGGGAACGATCAAGAACATCCAGCGCACGATGTGCGTCGAATCGCCGGCCAGCGATTCGAAGAGCGACGGCTCATTGCCGGGACCGCTCGGATGATAGCCGCAGAGTTTACCGAGGAAGATTGCCGAGCCGGCGTCCAGAAGCACGAAAAATCCCGCGGCGCCGAGACCGGCAACGACGCCGATCGCAACGCACGACGCCATCAGACGCCAGAGTTTTTTCGTGTCGCCGGATGTTCCCGTGCTTGCCTGCTTCATCAGCTCCGTTTGCATCGCGACGAAATGCGTCGCGCCCGTCATTCGTCGGTTCCGCCAACGATCGCCCCGCGGCGATCACAGATCGTTCGCAACGTCGCTTGGACTGGGCGGCGCGCGGGAATTCGAATGAGATTGCGTAGTGTACCATCATCGACTGAATTCTCACGCGCCGTCGGGCATTGGGAACGCCCAGATGCAATTCGACATGCCGACCACCCTCGGATCGCCTTGATTCTGTCGCTTACGCCTTGGGATTCATCACGCGGCCGACAAAGAGAACCACGCCGGTCTTCGTATCCCGAATCAGGAACAGAAACGGTCGATCGGCACGAAACTCAGGAATGAACGGAACCATCTCGCGTGTGGGATTGGCGGCGCCGGCTATCATCACGACGGCCGTCGCCGCGGCCGCTTCGGTGCCTTCTTCGTTGACATCGACAAACGCCTTGTGAATGACCGCTCCGATGTAAAGCTGCTTCGTTGGATCATCGCTGTCTGACATGCCGCCGAAGTCGGCCCCGTCCGGAATGGCCGGATTGACGAATGCACGCTTCATTCCCATGGATTGAAGCGTCTCGCCCATCTTGAACTCCGATTCAAGCTTGAACCGCGGCATCGCGACGTGCGTCTGGCGGGCCTTCAACTTCGACAACCACGCATGAATCGACTCGGCACTCAGCTGCTTCTCAATCCCTGCAAGACCGTCGTGCCTTCGCGGCGCAATGACGACCATCGCCAGTTCTTCCCCCTTATACGGCAACTCGATCATCGTGAAGCCGTCATCGTCAGGATAATTGATCGGCGAATACGGAATAGACGGTATATTCATCGGCGTTTCAAAGTAGGAGCCATCGCCATTGAATGCCGCATAGGGAACTCGCTCGCGCGAACGATCCTGCATCATGCGAACCTTGTGCTTCTCACCACTGCGAAGCGCGAAATCCTCCTCCTTCGTATCGCCCTTCTCGAACGGCTCGGCCCACCGCCCCAGAAAGTAAATCGCATTCGTGATGATGAGCCGCGTATCCGGCGTGACGCCCCTCTCTGGAATGAGATCCTTGATTCGATGCGCCGTGTTCTCTTCGACCCAGTCATTAATCCGCTGACGCGAGGGTTCCGCCGCGTTGACGAAGTCCATCGGCGTGATACCGCCGGACTCGTAGAATCGATTGATCGTTTTGACATAGTCCGGCACAAGATCGAAATGCCGATCCACCCACAACGCGTTGGCGCTGTTCAGTTCAAAGCGATCCACCTGCGTCAGTAGGCCGTTAAGTTCATCGGCGATCATCGCCGCCGCGTCCGCAACCCCCTGGGACTCGTTCCACTTCTGCTGCCGTTGCAGTTCCTCCGCTTCGCGATTCGTCTTCTCCAGCAATGCCGTCAGCGATTCAATGCGCTTTCGCATTCTTGCGTCGACGATGCCGGCGATCGCGCGAAATCGTCGGCGAAGTGCCGCGTGTCCCTCGTGGACGATCGATATCGAACTCCGGCCCGCAGTGTCGCCTTTCGAAAAATGCAACACGTCCGCCATCTCGGCAAACGTCTCGCCGCGCGCGCCCTCCGCCGCCATCGTCAGCGCGACGGACATCGAATACGGCGAAATGAAGAGATTCTCGTCCGGCGACTCGTCGGCAACCACGCGATAGAGATCGAGTCCGAACGCACTCGTGGAATACGCGGCCGATGCGGAAGGATCCTGTCGTCCTGAAACGTCAGCCTTCTTCGAGTTCGCTTTCATCGCGTTGACTCCCTGGGCCGGATTGCCTGCGGCAACGATCGACCATTGCCGTGACGCGGCCATGACCATCATCAACACTGAGACTGTAATCGCGAAACGATTCGACATCTTGTTGGCTCCATCCAGGGCGTTCGTTCGAACGACCGATCGTCGGGCTGGTGATTGATTCGGGAGTGCAATGACCAGCACGGCGCCTGGGCATCCCACCCGCAATCTGCCACCGATAAGACGCCGACAACACCCGAAAGGTTCCTTCCAAACTCCAGGCCGTCTTCATCACATCGCGCCATGGTCCCTGGATCACGATGCGATCGCCGCACATTGCCGCGGCCTTCTCAATCAAATGGGGATATTCGGCAGGAATCCCCACGATTGGGCCCGCTCGCGACAACAGGAAGCTTGTGTCGAAAGGCCATTCATCCATATGATTGCGTTGCAGACGGGCCGCCGACGGGCAGGCAGCCTGTTCCTCATTTCGAAAAAAGGAATGGCCATGCTTCGCCGCATTCGCAAAGGTCTGACGCTTGTCGAAGTCCTCCTGTTGATCATCGTGATCCTGCTGTCATTGCTCCTGCTGACGCTGAACGCGGGCACCTGCAATGGCAACGATTTCACCACGCGCTGCGCCGCCAACATGCGCGGTATCGGCCAGGCGATGTACATCTACGCGCAGGACGATCCGCAGGTATTTCCCGCCATGGGCGGCCGGAATCCTGATGGGATCATGCGCATCTTCGATCCCATCGACCGCGTAACGCCGCCCTTTATCAGCGACGTACCCTCGCCGACAGTCGACCTGTGGACATTCGTGCGTACGAATTACGCCACCCCAGGCAAGTTCATCTGTCCGTGGACGAACGACGAGGCTGACCCGG
>JAJDEC010000244.1 GCA_029259995.1 Phycisphaerae bacterium | reverse complement strand
GATTTGAATACAAGGGTCCAGGGGCGTTCGCGGGATGGGTTTCACGAATTGCCGAGAACAATCTTCGCGACGCAATTCGGGAATTGGAGCGATTGAAGCGGCCCCAGCCACAGGACCGCATTGTCCGAACCAACGATGAGTCCTCGTTCGCGCTGCTGGAAGGGCTGGGATTCACGCTGACGACGCCGAGCCGACACGCGGCGCATCGGGAAGTCAAGCAAGCGATTGCCGATGCCCTGTCCCGAATTCCGGATGACTACGCGGAAGTCGTGCGCCTCTACGATCTGGAAGGGCTGACGGCGGCGGAAGTGGCGGCACGAATCAACCGGTCGACGGGGGCAGTCTACATGCTGAGATCGCGGGCTCTGGATCGTTTGCGAGAGTCGTTCGCAACGGATTCTCAACACTTCAGCAGATTGGCGTGAGCATCGGGGCCCCGGCGTCGCTTTCAATATCGGCGCCGAATCGGCGGATGAATGCGCGAAGACATGCCGCAAGGTCCCATGCCGCCGGTTTGCGAAACCGCCTGGATCGGGAGATGTGCCGAGAATGAAGGAAGACCGCGATTGGGAGATGATTTTCCGGGCGCGTCGGCAGATCGCCAAGTCTCGCAAGCCGCTGGATGCCAGTGCGACGGCGGGCATGGAATCAAACCGCCTGGATTCAGGCAAAGGCGTGCGTCTTCCCCCGGATCGTTTTGCGAACTACGAACTGATCGGTGAAATCCATCGCGGCGGTCAAGGTGTTGTCTACGAGGCGATGCAGGTTTCTACGCGGCGGAAAGTCGCCATCAAAGTGCTTCGGGAAGGTCCATTCGCCGGGGCTGCGGATCGGGTTCGATTCGAGCGGGAAATACAGGTTCTCGCAGGGCTGCGACACTCCAACATCGTGACGATCCATGACAGCGGCACCAACGCCGGATTCTTCTATTTTGTCATGGACCACATTCCGGGGCGTCATCTGGACGAATACGTTCGTGACGTCGAGCTGACGACAGGCAGGAAGCTCGAGATCGAGGCGTGTCTGCGATTATTTGGAAAGATCTGCGACGCCATGAACGCCGCACATTTGCGCGGCGTGATTCATCGCGACTTGAAGCCCAGCAACATTCGCGTCGACGCCGACGCCGAGCCTCACATCCTCGACTTTGGTCTCGCCAAGCTGACGGCGTTCGATGAAGACTCGGACACGCAGGCACCGGCTCAGACCATCACGGGGCAGTTTGTCGGTTCGTTGCCGTGGGCCAGCCCCGAGCAGAGCGAAGGACGCACTGACGAGATGGATGTGCGAACCGATGTGTACTCGCTTGGTGTATTGCTTTTTCAGATGTTGACCGGCGAATTCCCGTATCCCGTCATCGGCAACATGCGCTCCGTGATCGACAACATCAGCAACGCAGTGCCGAAAGCGCCGTCGTCTCTTCGTCGCAACATCGACGGCGAACTCGAGACGATTGTCCTCAAATGCCTGAACAAGGAGCCGGTTCGACGCTATCAATCCGCCGGAGAGCTCGCCCGTGACATCGATCGCTATCTGCGCGGCGAAGCGATTGACGCCAAGCGGGATTCGACGACCTACCTGATCGGCAAGCACATTCGACGCCACAAGGTGCCGTTCTCGCTCACGGCGGCACTGATGTTCTCCATCCTGGGTTCGTCCATCTGGTTGGGCGTCCTGTACCGGGATGCGCGATCGGCCCGAAACAATGAGCGCGATCAGCGTCAGATTGCGGAGGAAAACCTCAAGCGAGCCGAGGCGTCCGAACGGGACTCTCGGCGCGACGCGGCCACAGCCAGGGAAACCACGGCGTTTCTCAGCGAGCTCATCGAGAATGCCAATCCGACGGCAGCTCGCGGCAAGGAACTGACAGTCGCAGAATTGCTCGACATCGGCGCTCGACGGATTCATCAGAAACTCGCCGATCAGCCGGAAGTGCGATTCGAACTGTTGAATACCATCGCGACGGCGTATCGCGAGCTTGGTCGCTTTGAAGATGCCCGCGATGTATTAACGCAGGCGCTGGCGGAACAACGGGATCGGCTCGGCCCGGACCATCCGATGATCGCACGAACCCTGCATGGCCTGGCCAGGATCGAGTACCTGGGCACTGACCATGAGGAAGCGGAGCAATTGGTGCGCGAGGCCCTGGACATGCGCAAGCGCCTGTATGGCAAGTCGCATCCCGAAATTGCGGCAAGCCTCGCTTTCATGGGCGTCCTTTACATGGATCGGGATGATTTCACGAAATCAGAAGCGTGTCTTCAAGCAGCGCTCGCCATGTTTCGTGAATGTCAGACCGACGCGCCGAACGACGTCGATCCCACGAACATGGCCGCATGCTTGAGTCGTCTTGCCTCTCTGTATGAGAGGAAAGGGGACTTCGCCGCCGCCGAATCAACCTATCGCGAGGCCCTGGCAATATACCGCCACGAGTCCGGCGATGAACATCCGGACGTCGCGACAACGCTGGCGGATCTTGCATTGACGCTGCAGTATCGACGCGATTTCGCCGGCGCCGAGGCGCTCCTGAAAGAGGCGCTGGAGATTGATCGTCGTGTTTACGGCGATCGACATCCGATGGTCGCGACCTGCCTGAACATCCTCGGCACGAATTACTACCACATCGGGGATTACGCCGAGGCGGAAAAGCTGTTCACGGAATCGCTGGCGATTCGTCGAATCCATTGGGGGGATGACCACGACGAAGTGGCCACGAGTCTCAACAACCTGGCGGCGCTCAAGGGGCATCGGGGCGATCTTGCAGGAGCGCGCGAGCTGTTTGAAGAGGTATTGCGCATCTATCGAAAGATCTGGGGCGACGATCATTCACAGATCGCCGCCATCCTGAACAATCTGGCTGCGGTCAGTCGACAACTGCGTGATTACCCTGCCGCAGAAAACTACTATCGCGAAGCCCTTGAAATCGGCCGCAAGCATTTTGACGACGACCATCCGGGCGTGCGGATTTCACTTGCGGGCTTTGGCGCAATGCTGATGAAGCGCGGCGACGCCGCGTCGGCGGAACGGGCCCTTCGCGAAGTGCTGGCTGCACGAGAGCGAGCTGTACCGATAGACGAGTGGAATATCGCGCTGGCCAGGAGTACTTTGGGCGAGTGTCTTGTTGCCCAGAATCGTTACGAGGAAGCCGAGCCATTGATACTAAATTCCTTTCAGACGATCGAATCCGTCGCCGGCGATCGTCCGCAACTTCAGTCCTACAGACAGGAGGCGATTCAACGTATTATCGATCTGTACGACGCCACGAATCGACGTTCCGACGCCGACGAGTGGCGCAAGCGACTCAATTCGACAGGAGATTCCGACGAATCACTTTCGCCATGAAGTATCGATTTGGCTCCGCATGCGAGCATAGTCTTTCATCTGTCGCTCAGCGCGTCGAGGATCGCAGAGGACGAGGCGCCCGCAACGGATTCCTTCAAACGGAACTGGCCGCGTGACGACCTCATTGCTGCCGCAACGAAGTAACCCCGGCTTGTATCAAACGCCAATCGCCCCCGCAGATCGGTGTGCAGGCGGGCGGACAAGCGCGAATGAGATACCATTCCAGTCACTTGCGAGACCAGTCACTCGCTGGCCCCATTCACCCCGGCCCGGCAAGTCATGCAGGAGCATTAAGAATAGGATAATGCACTGGTGCGCGACGCATCGGATTCGACATGGAATGCAGGCCAAGTCGATCGGTGTTCCTGGCGACTGGCACTGCCAACAATCCTGCGGGCGTAATTCAGTGGTAGAATGCCAGCTTCCCAAAAAACAGCCCGAAGCTACTTTAGCGCACCCCGAAACCGGCTTTGGCGCTATCAAAA
>JAJDEC010000243.1 GCA_029259995.1 Phycisphaerae bacterium | reverse complement strand
TTCTGCCTGTCATGTAGTGCAACACGCGCGAAGCCAAGTAGGTCGGGTCATCGACCCGACAACGCCCGGTCGCGATGCGCACACAAAACCCATGCCTCGCAAACGTCGTTCCATGCCAAGCAATGTGCACGCAACATCGTGAAGCGCACCGCCAGGTCACGTTTCCCCATTCAATGGACATCACCAACCCGAGAATCCTGAAACTCAAGGGCGTCCTCTTCCTGCTCCTCGGCGGACTCAGCGCGGGAATCATTCTGATCCGATCTTTCGACATCGAAACCTGCGCACTCCTGGCGATCACCATCTGGGCCTTTTGCCGCTTCTACTATTTTGCGTTCTACGTGCTGCACGAATACGCCGACCCGCAGTTCAAATATGCGGGCCTGTGGGATCTCTCGCTCTATCTATTGGGTTGGAAGGCGAACCGACGTCGTCGAGGTGACAAGAAAGTCGCGGCCGACGATTCGATCAATCACGCAAAAACTCACCGCCGATAACGCAGCCACCCTGGTGCGACTTTCCATTCTCGCACCCACTCCCCGCGGGAATCCCCTCCCGCAAAGCCGCGCAAACACGCCATCAACAAGACTCGACGTAACGCCATACTCCCCATAACCCGCGCCCCACCAGAAAATCCGAAACCCCAAACCAACTCCGCGCCAACCGATGTAGTACTGGACACTGGAGGAACCCGCGCGCGTGCAGCAGCAGCAACCCATCATCTCGGACGAAGCCGTCATCCGCGCCATTCATCGCCGCGCCGCGATGCTCGCATTCCTCCTCTTCGCCGCCGCCCTCGCATGGATGTCCTTCGTTCCCTTCGACTTCACGGGCACACCGACCGGTCCGGCCAACGTGCATCGCATCGGCTTCCTGCGCGTTGCCGATATCAGCCTGATCGACATCTTCGCCAACATCGGTATCTACATGCCCTTCGGCGCGCTCTGCCTTCTCGCCCTGCGAAGCGTCCGTCTGAATCGAGCGCTCGCGATCATCGGCGCGATCATCGCCGCATGCATCTACAGCGTCGCCGTCGAACACGCCCAGTACTGGATCGCCTCGCGCGTCGCCTCGTGGATCGACGTCTTCTGCAACGTCGCCGGCGCCTGCTTCGGCGCAGTCATCACGGCCGTGTGCGAGCCGATTCTCAGGCTCATGTTTCAACGATTCACGGAGTCGGCCCAACGCAACTGGTGGGCCGTCATCGCCAAGGGCGCCGTCTGCGCCCTGATCCTGATCCATCTGCGCCCCTACGACATCGTCATCGACAAGGGCAGCGCCGCCGCACAGCTCATCCGCGCCGACTTCCATCCCCTGGCCGCGCTGGATGGCATTCCGGACAAGTGCAGGCAACAGGTCAAGGAAGGCCGCCTCGACGGCACGCGAGAAATGCGCCGCATGCGCGACGAGTACCTCCTCGATCGCGCGACCGACACGGCAAGCTACGCGGGCATCACAATCCTGCTCTGGCTCGGGTTTCGCCCGCGTCGATTCTTCGGGTTCATCCGCGCCGTCGGTGGTTCAGGATTCGTCGTGCTCTGCACGGCCTTCATGATCACACTGACTCGTCAGTTCCTCGCATCACACGGACTCGACACGATGCACTTCGTCGCGGCATGTCTCGGCTGGCTCGGCGGTTGCACGATCTGCACACTGTTCCTGCGCCATCCCGGGGACGAGGCGTCCAGCGCCAACCCGGACTTCTCGTTCCAACTGCCCAAGTCCATTGGCACGGCAGCCGCGTGCTTCACGCTTGCATCCATTCTGCTCTACGAACTCGTACCATTCGACTTCAACACGACGGGAATCACGAAATCCGGCATGTTCGCACAAGTCAACCTGATGCCATTCATGGTTCACTTTCACAGTCGGCCCAATGATGCACTCTACGATATCACGGGCGAATGTCTCATCTACGCCGCCGTCGGTCTCTGCATCGCCGGCTCACTCTTTCGCCGCACGCGCTGGCATTGGCGAACACAATTCGTCGTCACCGTTTTTGGAACCGGAACGATCGCCGCGGCGCTCCAGATCGTCCACATGTTCATGCTGACGAGAAGAACCGACATCACGACGGTCGTGCTCGCTCTCGTTTCCGCTGCCGCGATATCGCTGGGATTGAAATGGTTGACGGACTATCGCCGATTCGTCTCGATGCGAATCGCCAATGACCTGCTGACGAGCCAGTTGATGGAAGGCGAGACCTACGACAAGGACGCACTCAAAGGGCTTGGGAAACGACGTAACGATGCTTCCCCGATTCCGACGACGCGATCTTCGGAACCAGAATGAGCCGCACGTCGACATCGCCGCCCAGTTGCCGACTCAGCAGAGATCGCGCACGCGCCTGCTGCGGCACACCGAACGCATCGTCCGCGACGATCTCCACATCCAGACTCAGATCCGGCTGCTGTTCGATTCGAAATTGTCGAACCTCGGCAATGTCGCGCAACACGTAAATCACGGACAACGCATGCGCTGTCCCGCCGTCTGTACGGCGCAGCGAATCCGTCGCTCGGCCTTCAATTCGCTCGAGGCATTCCAGGCCACGGCCGCATGGACAATCGCCGTCGCGCCGAGTCGCCCGATCACCCGTGCGATAGCGAATCAGCGGCATGCCGAATCCGTCGAGATGCGTCACAACGACTTCGCCCGTGGCCGCCGCATCGCCTCGTTCATCCAGCAACTCGACGATCACGCTCTCCATCGTTACGTGATACGCCCCTTCCGGACATTGATGCGCAATAAACCCCGCCTCGCGCGAGCCGTATCCATCTGCGACCGACACGCCGACCGCCTCCTCGATCGCCGCCCGATCCCCCGGCGCCAGAACCTCGCCCGTCGTGAAGACCGCCTTCAGCGAAGGCGTCTGCAATCCACGACCATGATCCATGGCATGCCGCGACCATGCCGCGAGACTGCTCGGATATCCGAACAGATGCACGGGATCGAACGCAGCCAGCCGTGCCAGATACGCATCCATCGTCGCCGGCGACATGTCGAACGCGTCGAGCAACAAGTGATTCGTCAGATGATCGCGCAGCTTCTTGAATCGATCCGTGGTGCGCACTTCAACGGGCGATCCCCAGAGATAGAGCTCCCGCGCCCCCGGCTCGATACCGAACCACGATCGCGTACGCGCCCGCGCCGCCTGATCCGCCGCCTGCCGCTCGCGACACATGTAGAATCGCAGCGGGTTCCCCGTCGACCCGCCCGTCGTACTTTCAAACAACCCACCCGGAACGTCCCGCACAACCATCCCATCGAGCGACGCGCGAATGTCATCCTTGGAGATCGTCGGCAAGCGAACCAGATCGCGCAGCGTCATCGACGCCGGATCAATCCCGGCGGCGTCCAGTCGCTCGGCGTAATACGGCGCGCAGTTCTTCGTATGCAACAGCAATCGCCGCAGCTTCTTCTCTTGAAGTCCGCGCAACTGCTCAGCCGTTTGCCACTGAGTTCGCGCCATCTCGCCCAGAGATCGCAATGTGGGCCGACGCAGAATCGCTTCGTGCAGCGGCCACAGGAAATGTCGAACAATGGCCGAGTGCATTAGGCTGCGTGTTGCTCCTGGCGCGAACTCTCGCGACCGATCCACTCACCGAATCGCCGCGCCCACGTATCCAGCACCACGAATTTCCAGAGCGTCGCCCCGTGGTTGGCCCGGCCGCTGCAATGTTCTTCCCACACGCGGCGCATCCCGTCGACATTCAACCAGTCGCCGACGCCCGCCCCGCCAAGCACGCGCCGCATCAACGGAAACGCCGCCCCCTGCCGGAACCACGCATCCATCGGCGCCTCGAATCCCGACTTCACGCGTCCCGCCAGTCCCGCGTCCACGTGTTGCCCCACTGCGCGACGCAGCGGCATCTTCCCATGCCGGCCATGCCGGCGCATCTGCGGCGGAATCGTCCACGCGAATTCGACGAACTCGTAATCCAGCATCGGTGAACGCACTTCCAATCCGTGTGCCATGCTCGCCCGATCCACTTTCGTCAGGATCCCGTCCGCCAATCCCAGACGAATATCGACGTACTGACATCGCGACAGATGATCCGGCGCATCGCAGCCGTCATACAATTGCCGCACGAGATGCAGCGGATCGTATCCCGCCATTGATTGACTCGTGTCACTGGATAACAGGGCGATCACCTGTTCCGGCGCAAGCGTCGAAATCGAACGCCCGTGCGCCGTCGCAGGATCGAGCGAAATATTCCGCAACGTCGCGCCCGCCCGAAGCATCCGCGGCACGCCCGGTCCCGTCGGCCACGCATTCGCCAGCATCGGTAACATTCCCCGACGCATCGCCGAGGGAATCCACTGCCGTGCGGCTTCTTCAGCGAGATCAAATCGATAGCGACGATAGCCGGCCAGCACCTCGTCACCGCCATCCCCCGAGAGGGCGACCGTCACGTGGCGGCGCGCATGCTCGGAAATCAGATACATGGGAATCGCCGACGCATCCGCGAACGGCTCATCGAAATGCCACGCCAGTCGTTCCGCCATTTCGGCGAGATTCGATTGCGCGACGGGCTCCATGTGCGCCGTGTTCAAGCGCTCCGCCAACGA
>JAJDEC010000242.1 GCA_029259995.1 Phycisphaerae bacterium | reverse complement strand
CGCAGCTGGCGCTGGAACTCGGGCATTACGACGACGGCACGCGTGGGCGAATCCAGGACATTCTCGACGAGGGCCAGCGGCTGGGCGATCGCGTGACGGGGCTCCTTTCCATGGCGCGCGTCAACTCGGATTCCTTCGGAGCGATCGACCTGAGAGACGTCGCGAATGTGGGCATCAAAGGACTGCTGCCGGAGATCGAACGGCGCGGCCTGATTCTGGAGACCGAGATCAGCGATGAGCCGGTTCCCGTGGACGGAGATCGACCGCGCCTGGAGCAGTGTGTCGTCGAGTACTTGTCGAATGCGATGGAGCACAGCCCCGAAGGCGGAACCATCCGCCTGGTCTGCCGTCTCGATTCGGAAATGGCCGTCATCGACGTCGAGGACGACGGGCCCGGCGTGCCGAAAGCGGTTCGCCAGCGCGTCTTTGATCTCTTTTTCACGACAAAGCCGGGCGGTACGGGCATCGGGCTCGCGACGGTCATGCGCATCGCGAAGCTGCATGGCGGCGACGCGGGACTGGCGGACGTTTCGGCCGGCGGCGCGCGATTCACACTGAGCATTCCGCGCGCGAAAGTGTCGACGCGGCAGAGCAACGATCGAGGCCGTGCGGCCTAGATCAACTTGAAGAAAGAATGTCTGACGGAATTCGGACAGGAGCCGACTGATGGCGAAGATATTTGTTGTTGAAGACGAACTCGTGCTTGCAAAAAACGTGTGCGACAAGCTTCGCGCGCACAGTCACAAGGCGGAGATGCGGCACAACTGTGCCGACGCATTGGCAGCCGTAGCGGCGGTCAATCCCGACGTGATCCTGCTTGACATTCGCCTTCCCGACGGCGACGGCCTGGAACTGTTGCCGCAGTTGCGTGCGGAGGTTCCGACGGCGCGCGTGATCGTGATGACGGCGCATGGCAACGAGCGAATCGCGGTCGACGCGATGAAGGCGGGGGCGTTCGAGTATCTGACGAAGCCTGTCGATCTCGATGAGTTGAAGCTCGTCGTGGATCGAGCCATCGATCAGCGGCAAGTGGCCGACAATCTGGATTTCCTGCGGAAGCAGGAAGCGCGGACCAGCGGTCTCGATCGCATACTCGGCGAGTCGCCCGCCATCACGCAGATCAAGGAGACGATCGCCAAGCTGACGCGTTCGAATGTGCTGGCGCTGCCCGATCCGCCGACGGTTCTGATCACGGGCGAGACGGGGACGGGCAAGGACCTCGCGGCGCGGGCGCTGCACTACGACGGACCTCGTCGAGCGAAGCCGTTTATCCAGGTGAATTGCACGGCGCTGCCGGCGACACTCTTCGAGAGTGAACTCTTCGGCCATCTGAAGGGGGCGTTCACGAGTGCGACGGGTTCCAAGCGCGGACTGTTCGAAGTTGCGGAAGGCGGAACGATCTTTCTCGATGAAATCGGGCATCTCGATCTGGAAATGCAGGCCAAACTGCTGCATGCCATTGAGCATCGCGAAATCAGGCCCGTCGGCGCGACGGAGGTGCGGTCGATCAACGTGCATATCGTCGCGGCGACGAATCGGGATCTAGACGACGCCGTCGAAGCCGGAGAGTTTCGACGGGACCTTTATCATCGACTGCGCGTCGTGCAGCTGCATCTGCCGCCGTTGCGATCACGTCGGGACGACGCCGTGATTCTCGCCCGGTATTTCCTGGGGCGCCACAGCGAGCGTTTCGGCATGAGTGGAAAACGATTCAGTGATGAGGCGATTGATCGGATCGGCACGCACGTCTGGCGCGGGAACATTCGGGAGCTGAGCCATGTGATCGAGAGCGCGCTGCTTCATGCCGACGGCAATGTCGTCGAAGCGGCACACATTCCGGCATCAAATGACGTCTCCGACGGCGGCGCGTTCATGGACGATTCGAGTCTCGCCATCGGCATCGGCGACGATCGACTGATTCGACTGAACTTCGACAACGGCTGCCCATCGCTCGATGAAATCGAACACACGATCCTGTCGGCGGCATACGAACATACGGGCGGCAATCTGAGTCGTGCGGCCCGCATACTCGGAATCACTCGAGAAGCCCTGCGATATCGGCTCAATCGCGCAGCCGAGAAGACGCAATGATAATTCGGTTCAACTGGCGGCTGGCCCTGGCGTGCGTCGCGATAGCTTCCGTGTCCGTGTCTGCGGGGACGCAGATCATCATAGACCCGGCAGGCGACGCGCGGCTGCGCCGGACGGACGATGGCGCCGACGGCCCATTTGATTCGGCGGCGCATGCGATTCCGGATCTGCTGGAAATCGTGATGGAGAGTTTTGCGCCAGCGATGCCGCACGTGGATCCGTTCACGGGGCTGGGCGACGAAAACGGCCTCTTCGTGCGTATCGATCTCGTTTTCGCAGGGCTCGTCAATCCACCGGGGCCGATCGGATATGATGACCACTGGCCGACGTATGCCCCGGATCTTTACGGTCCCCATCCCGTGCTCGGGTACATCGAGTTTGATGTTGATGGAAACGAGGACACGGGGGGCGAAGACTACTATCCGCAAATCCGGTATCTCGCAAATGTCGGGCGATTCGGGGGCCTGCCGAGCGATGCAAGATTCCTGAATCGCGCCGTGGCTGACGGATCATCATTTGACGGCAGCGTGACGACGGCGCCGTTCTACGAGTCCAGCGGCGAAGAGTTCCACTTCGCAATGCTGGGTGAAGAAGTCGAATCCATCGACGTGATTGTTGAATCGAGCATGGGCGATCCGCAGGCATTCGAACCCGGCGAGATCTGGTGGATCGCGGGCGATTTCTTCCACAAGGCGCACGCCTATGACGACTTTGCCGTGCTCTGCGGTTCGGGCGGCGGCGACTACGAGCCCGAGGTACTGATTCAGTTTGCGCACGACGTTGCGTTGGATCGGACGATCGTGTCCCTCGTCTTTCCAAAGACCAATGAAGGCGCCGCCCGGCTGATCAGCCCGTCGACCAACCCACAGAATAGGGACGGTTGCGACGACAACCAGTTTTCGATCGAAGACATGCTGCTCGACCTCTACTTCGGGGCCGCTTTCGCCGATCCGCAAACCCGGAATCTGCCGGAATTCAAGTTCATCGCGGATTGGGAGAACCAGAATGTATTTGAGCCTTATTTCGATCCTTCGGGCTGGCGGGCTCAAGGATTGATTGGCACGGCCTATATGCCGAACTCGATCGATGGCGACGAGATCATCTGGACGGACGTGTTTCCCAATCCCGTAGTCGGTGATGTTAATGGGGACGGAATCAACGATGCGCTCGATGTCGGAGCGATCCAGGATTACATCGCCGATCATGATGGTGAATACACGTACGACATTGACGGCGATGCCGCCAACGGCAGCATTCAGATCTACGACTGGGGTCGTCGTTTCTGCGTGTATGACGTCAACTATGACGGATTCGTGGACGCCCTTGACATGAGCGGCGACGTCCTCGTC
>JAJDEC010000241.1 GCA_029259995.1 Phycisphaerae bacterium | reverse complement strand
AACGCCCGATCTTCGTGGCGAAGTTTTTCTCGCCAGAGGACTCGACCGTCCGTGCCGCGAGCGGATACCATACTAAACCGTCGATGCAAATCGACACCAATCTGAGCGACAGAAACAGAGTTCTTCATGGCTGTCTCCTTTTTTGGATTCCACGCCAAATGGTAACGTTTGGCGGGGAGACAGCCTTTCATCGAATTATTTTCAATGGATCCCTCCGGGATCCCTCGCGGCGCACAATCCAACATTCTGGGTGTGATAGGTCGTCCCGAAATTCCGTGATGAACCAAAAAAAAGGCCCGCTTTCGTGTTGAAAGCGGGCCTGCGAGTTGTTTGTTTTGTTGAGAGTTGTCGTTGCCTCAGGCAGCGGCATTTCGTCGGCGACGAATCATGGCCCAGGCACCGAGACCGAGCAATGCGATCGAGCCGGGTTCCGGCGTCGTCGTGAAGTCGCTGCCGTCGAGCCAGCCTTCCTTCTTGGCACTCCACTGCGTGAGGTAGTCGCCCGAGTAGGATGTGTCCAGGCCGCGGAAGCTGTGCATCCAGATGCCGAGATGATTGTCAAAGCCCGTGCCAAACCAATCCGCGACGCCGCCAGGACCGGGGTGCATCGGCGTGTGGCCATTGATCAGGGCCGTGTTGATTTCGAATCCGAGTGTGATCGAATTGTCCGATTCGCGACGATCGATCAACTGATTGATGAATCCCGCCGTGGATCGCGACGTTCCGATGAGATCCGGCGTCTGGTTGCCGCCTCGTTCGGAACCATCGTAGAAAGTGCTCGTGCTGTTCTGACCGTTGTAGCCGTAGGCTGTAAGGACCGGGTTCGAACGCGTTGCATCGAAGTAGATCAGGGCGAGCTCGCCGGAATGTCCCTTCGGGTTCGGTCCATTGTTCAGTGCGAGCGTGAATCCCTCGGGATCACGCGAAGACTCATCTTTGTAATTGACGAGCCACTTGAGTGTCTGCGTCGTTGTGTTGAATTCGCCGTGGATAGAGTTGATGTCCCCGCCGTAGCTGTTGTAGCCGAGATTCGAACCATCCGTCGAAGCGGGCGTCCAGTCCCATTCATAAAGGCTTGCCTTGGCAGCGCCCGTCGTCGTCGCGACAGCCAGCATTGCGATCATCGTCGTCGTCATCAGTTTATTCAGCATAATTTCGTTTCCCCTCGTGAGCCCCAGTGTGTGTTGCAGCCGCGACCCTTACCGCGTTGCAGTGGGAAACAACCTGCAATCGTCAGACCGAAGAAGCGTCGGCGTGCCGGCTCGGAGCGGATACCGATAATGGCGCCGGGCGGCGCCACATGCGTGGCGATCGAAACACTGAAATCCGTTTGTGAGGGTTGCGCAGGTCGTGCCGACATGTCGAAAACGACGTTGCGGCGGGCTCATTGGCGCCGCGCTGTTGAGCAGGATCAACACTCGGGAGGGCAGGCGAGAGCGAATGACCTCGAATGCCGCCGGGAATGCCTATTGAAGCGATATCGGATCCACGTCGACGACGACGCGATCGGCCTTTGGCCGCATGACGCCTTCGTCTTTCATGATACGCACGGCATTCATCAGCGTCGTGGCCGTGTCGAAGATGAGCGTAGTTTCGAAGCGATGCATGCCGCGTAAGCGCTGGATGGGCGCTTGCTGGGCCGGCGTGATCCTGACTCGGACGTTGTGTTTGCGAAGTAGCACGCCGGCCTTGTCCACGACGGACGCCGCGGCGCGGCGGGCGGTCGCCGTCTGCTTATCGGCGACGACAATGCGGAGCATCCTTGTATACGGCGGCAGCCCCGCATCGAGGCGGAGCTTCAGTTCGCTGTTCGCGAAGGCTTCGTAGTCGCCATTGACGGCGTGCTGGATCGGGGCTGTGTCGGCCGCGAACGTCTGCACGACGACATTGCCGGGGGCGTCACCGCGACCTGAGCGGCCGGCGACTTGAAGCACAAGTTGGAACGTGCGTTCCTCGGCACGGAAGTCGTCGAAGGCGAGGGCTGTGTCGGCGCTGACGACGCCGACGAACGAGACGAAGGGAAAGTCCAGTCCCTTCGCGACCATCTGTGTACCGATCAGGACGTCGAATTCCCGTTTCTCGAAATCGCCGAGAATCTCCGAATAGTCGCTCGCTTTCGTCATCGTGTCGGAATCGATGCGGCGCGCTTTGACGCCGGGGAACTTGTCGGCGAACTCGATCTCGACGCGCTCCGTGCCGAGACCGAACTTCACGGGCTTGCCGTCGCAGCCGATCGTGTTGCACTTGTAGGGAACGCTGAGTCGTTCGCGGCAATAGTGGCATTGCATCTTGTCCGTGCTCGCGTGGTAGACAAGATTCACGTCGCAATGGCGGCAGCGGAACACGGCGCGGCACTTCGGGCAATGCACATAACTGGCAAAGCCGCGGCGATTGAGCAGCAGAACGGCCTGCTCCCTGCGATCGAGCGTTTCGCGCAGGCCCGTTTCCATTTCGCGGCTGAGCATGTGGACGCCCGTGCGGGCGCGATGTTCGTCATGCATATCGACGAGATGCACTTTGGGCATGGCCAATCCGCGAACTCGTTCGGGCAGGCGGATCAGCTTGTAGTGCTTTCGTCGATGGACGTTGAGCCACGTTTCCAGCGACGGTGTCGCCGAGCCGAGTACGACGGGGATACCGTGTAGATGCGCGAGTTTGACGGCGACGTCGCGCGTGTGGTAACGCGGGGCGGACTGGCTCTTGTAGCTCGGCTCCTGCTCCTCATCAACGATGATCACGCCGAGATTCGGGCATGGGGCGAAGATGGCGCTGCGCGTACCGATGACGACATGGGCGTCGCCCGTCGCAATAGCGCGCCACGCTCGCGCCCGGGCCGCGTCGGTCGCGCCGCTGTGCATCGTAGCGACGCTGTCAAAGCGTTTGGCGAGGCGCTCGACGGTTTGTGTTGTTAATGCGATTTCGGGAACGAGCATAATGGCCTGCTTGCCCTGT
>JAJDEC010000025.1 GCA_029259995.1 Phycisphaerae bacterium | reverse complement strand
CGTTGGATGCGGACCGATGTGTACATTGAGCTGGATCGGGCGCCAATGGTGTCTCGCTCGCGCCGATCGATCTTGAAATGCAAATCCGCCTGCATTTCAAGCGTCTTCACGAGATCTTGAGGCGCAGCCGTCACGGACGACATCATCGCAAGGTCAATGGCGGCCGCGGCCATCATCAGGCCGTCTCGATCAGATTCGGGATGGTCGACGAAGTATGAATCGATAACAGTCAAATCCGATCGCGCTATGCCGACCGTCGCCTCATCCGCGAGCATGTCGATGATTCGTTCGTTCATGGGGAGTTGTCGAGTCGTCACGATCCGCCTCCCTCATCACTCGCGCTCGGGCTTGCATTGAGCAATTCACGAACGCGAATCAGCCCGCGCCGGACGTGCGTCTTGACGGTACCCAGCGGCATCTGCAATTGATCGGCGATCTCCTGATGGGACCAACCATCACAGACGGCGAGCCGCAGCACGCGCTGCTGCTCGGGTTTGAGTGTGCCCATGACTCTTGAGGCGCGAGCCGCTTCTTCAGCTATTTCGACACTCGGGGCCACGTCCAGATCGGATTCCACGTCAATCTCTTCGAGCGGTACCGATGCAGCCGAATCGGGACGCCGCGACAAGCGACGGCGACGATCGATGAGTCGCCGACGCGTGATCATCGAGATGAACACAGGCTCCGAGGCAATGTTCGGATCGAATCGATCTGCGGATTTCCAAAGCTCAATGAAGACCTCCTGGACAGCGTCTTCTGCCTCGGAGTTATTAGAAAGAACCTTGCGCGCGAGCGACCAGACGAGGCCGCTGTATTGATCGAGGCACTCGCGGACGGCCGACATTTCACCGGCTGCAACACGTTGGAGAATCGTCGGAGACATAGGTCCGGCAAACTTCCTCGGCGAGCGCTTCAATGGCACGAATCCGGTCGGCGATGATGCGTTACGCTCAACACGATCATCACACATCTGTAAATGCCTAGAGGATATTACCACAATTCTATCGACGCTGGTGGATCGCGCAAACGATCCTGATTTGTCAGATGACCTGTCTTTCCCCCAAAGGGGTACCGGACGATCTTGCATGTCCATGTGAGCGTGAACGTCCGATTCACAACATTCGGTTCAGTCCTCCTGTCGTTGCGGCGTCAATTCGATTGCGGCCGTGTCGTAACCGTTCGCGCGCAGGCGGCGGAGAATCCCTGATAGCGTAATCTCGTCCATCGTTGAGTCTCGCGAGAGAATCCAAAGACGTTCGCGACTTGGCTGACCGACGACGGCCCAGTCATACGATTCGTGGAGGTCGATGATCCAGTAGTCCGCCTCAAACGGCCACAGAAACTGGACGAGCCATTTTGCGTTGGCCGAATTGTCCGCGACACGCGCCGTTGCCGTCGAAACCGTCAATTCGGCGTCCAGCGATCCGGAGCGGCCGTGGTTCCGGACGACAATGCGACCGTCGTCGCGCAGGGCGTACTCTGCGATCACGCCCACAACGCCATCCTGATAGAGATTCGGCAGGCGAGCGATTTCAAACCAACGGCCCATGTAGCGTTTGAGATCGACGCGGGAAACGGCCTTCAGAGGTTTCGATGGATCCGCAACGACATCCGGCGACGAGATTGTTGAAGCAGTTATGTCAGATCTCAGGGCGGAATCGTCGCTGACATCCGTCATCATCGGCGCGTCCGGATGTGCCGAAGGCCCCGCTGCGGGCGACTGGGATTGACGAATTCGCAGATCCGGCCTCGCGGCGGTTCCCCGCTCCAACGCACTATCGCACAGGGCGCAGCCAATCGTTAACGCGAACAGGCCGGCGACAGTAACCAGCATAATCTTGCGACGTGAATTCTGCATGAGTATTGCTTCATTGAGATTCTGACGTTTTTGGCGAACATGCCGCCGACGCGTCAACGACTTCGATTCGGAGTGTTGTTCGCACGCCTTCACTCGGCGGATTCAAATTCATTCACAAGGAATCGGCGACGGGGTTCGGCTTGTCCATGGATTCCGTCCCGGCGCCGGCTCGGCCGCCGCCGACGTGTGTCAACCCGCAAATATCCCGTCCTTCCCTGAATCCGAAATGGACTTCGATGCGAATCCTATGTGCCAGGGGCGGCACGTCATCATTGATGAGCCGCTGCCGGAGTGCCGTTGTGTAAAACGGCGCGAATCCAGGTTGGTGAATCAAGCATGCGCATCGCAATTATCGGCAGTGGAGTATCAGGTCTTGTCGTTGCACACCTGCTGCATACAGACCACGACGTCACGATCTTCGAGGCGGACGATCGAATCGGCGGCCATGCGCACACAGTCAATGCCTCGACGGGAGACCGTCGAATCGGAATCGACACCGGGTTCATGGTCTTCAACGAGAAAGCCTATCCGAACTTCACGGAATTGCTCAATCGGCTTGGCGTATCGTCTCAACAGAGCGACATGAGCTTCAGCGTGCATTGCGCGCAATCGGGACTCGAGTACGCCAGCACATCCGTCGATGCACTTTTCGCGCAACGCGGTAATCTGCTTCGGCCATCCTTCTATCGCATGCTCGCGGACATCCGACGTTTCTATCGAGAGTCCCGCGAGGTGCTTAACGGAAACAGTCGTTTCGACGGAATGACGTTGGGCGATTACCTGCATGAGCGTCGATATTCCCGCGCGTTCATCGATCAGCATATTGTCCCCATGGGAGCGGCGATCTGGTCGTCGGATGCTTCTCAGCTGGAGTCTTTTCCCGTACGTCCATTCGTTCGATTCTTCGACAATCACAACTTCCTTCAGATCAGCGACCGACCAACCTGGCGCACGATCTCCGGCGGATCGCAGACGTATGTCGACGCGATTTCGCGGCCGTTTCGCGAGCACGTTCGGCTGAACACGCCCGTTCGATCCGTCCGCCGCCGCGAGGATCACGTCGAGATCACGTCCGATGACAAAGCGAATGAGCGATTCGATCGAGTCGTCATCGCGGCGCACAGCGATCAGGCGCTTCGAATGCTGGCGGATCCGACGGAATCCGAAAGAACGATCCTCGGTGCCATGCGATACCAGCGCAACAACACTGTGCTCCATACGGATGCGCGAATGCTGCCCAAACGCGAGAAGGCGTGGGCAAGCTGGAACTACTATCGGCCGCAAGAACCAGCGGATCGCGTGTCCGTTACCTATTGCATGAACAAGCTCCAGGACTTCAGTTCTCCTTCGCCTTTCTGCGTTTCGTTGAATCGATGCGACGCCATCGATGATTCGCGCGTCGTTCGTCGGCTGGTCTACGAACATCCGGTTTACGATCAGTCGAGTTTCGACGCGCAGTCCCGTCATCTCGAGATCAGCGGCCAGCACCGCACGTATTACTGCGGCGCCTATTGGGGCTACGGATTTCACGAAGACGGCGTGCGCAGCGCTCTGGCCGTCTGCAGGCAATTCGGACGAGGGTTGTAATCGATGGAGAGCTGCATCTACGAAGGCGAAGTGCGCCATCGCCGATACCTGCCGATCGAGCACGCGTTCCGATACCGACTCTCGATGCTGTATCTGGATCTCGGCGAACTGGATTGCGTCTTCGAAGGGACCCGCTTGTGGACCGTCGAAGGTCGCGGCTTCGCGAGCTTTCGGCGGCGGGATCACCACGGCGAATCAGGTACGTCGCTCGATGCATCGATTCGCCGGCTGGTCGCCGATCGTTGCGGTCGTTCGCCCGAAGGTCCGATTCGTTTGCTCACACAGCCCGCCTACATGGGATTTCGATTCAATCCAGTGAGCTTCTATTACTGTTACGCCAGGGACGGGCGGCAGCTTCAGACGATCGTCGCCGAGATCAACAACACGCCGTGGAATGAGCAGCACTGCTACGTCATGGATCGCGACCAGCGCGTGGCGGACGATCCGCATCATCGTCATCGATTCGCCAAGGCGTTTCACGTGTCGCCGTTCATGCCGATGACACACAATTACGACTGGCGTTTCACATCCCCCGGCGACCGACTGAATGTCTTCATGGAGAACTTCGATCTCGGAACGAAGTTCTTTGATGCATCGATGACGATGCAACGGCGCGACATCACGCCGGCCAGCCTGCGACGGCTTCTCGTCCGCTATCCGCTGATGACATTTCGCATCGTGGCGGCGATCTACGCACAGGCAGCGCGGCTATGGCTGAAACGAGCGCCCTTTTTCCCACATCCGACAACCACCACGAAAATGACAGGGGAATCGATATGAGTACATCGATGACATGGACGGAAGCTATCAGCACGCCGCCTCGCCGGGCGTCGTGGCTGGATCGCTGGAGCCGACGAGCACTACTGCAACTTCTGTCGCGCGTTCGAGAAGGTCGCGTGACGCTGATCGACGGAAGAACCCGTCAGGAGTTTGGTTGTGTGACGCCCGCGTTCTCGGCAGCGGCGACTGTGCATGTGCATTCGCCGCGATTGTATCGACGCGCCGCGTTTGGCGGCCACATTGCCATAGCGCGAAGCTACGCCGACGGTGACTGGAGCTGCGACAATCTGCCGGCACTGATTCAGATTTTCGTTCGGCACATGGACGTTGCGGATGCGACCGACTCGGGATGGGCCCGCCTGGCGATGCCGCTGCATCGCGCCTATCACTGGTTCCGACAAAACACGAGAATCGGCAGTCGAAAGAACATCTCGGCCCATTACGATCTGGGCAATGAATTTTTCGCCCAGTTCCTCGACGAAACGATGACCTACTCCGCCGGGATCTTCGAGACGCCGGCCTCGACGATGCACGAGGCGTCGATCGCAAAGCTCGATCGCATCTGCCGCAAGCTCGATCTCCGTCCGACCGATCGCGTGCTGGAGATCGGTACGGGCTGGGGTAGCTTTGCGATTCACGCTGCGTCCCGTTACGGATGCCACGTCACGACGACGACGATTTCGGAGGAACAGCACAAGATCGCCGTGCAGCGCGTGGCGGACGCGGGACTGGCGGATCGGATCGACGTGTTGCTCAGCGATTATCGCGCGCTGACGGGTCGCTACGACAAGCTTGTCTCCATCGAAATGATCGAGGCCGTCGGCCACGAATACCTGGATACGTTCCTTCGAAAATGCTGCAACCTGCTCACGCCGGAGGGGCTCTTCGCGATCCAGGCGATCACAATTCCGGATCATCGATACGATGCGGCACGAAAAACCGTCGACTTTATCAAACGCGAGATCTTTCCCGGCTGTTGTATTCCGTCGATCGAGCGGATCAGCCGAGGCGTCGCGAGCGGCACGGACTTCAAGATGACGCATCTGGAAGACATCACGCCCCATTACGCGCGAACGCTGGCGGAATGGCGCTCGACGATGCATGCAAACATGGATGCGATTCGCGCGATGGGCTATTCGGAGCGGTTCATTCGTCTCTGGGATTTCTACCTCAGCTACTGTGAGGGGGGCTTCGAGGATCGTTACATCGGAACGATCCAGATGCTGCTGGCCAGACCGCGCAATCGTCGTCAGCCGATTATGGCCGCTTTGGACGTGCGCGAATGAGTCGGCGCATCCGTGTCATTATCAATGTCGTCGCGCTTCAGGCGGGATGGTTTGTCTGCGTGATGGGGGGCTCGGGCGATTTTCCGGGCATTGGCCCCGGGTTCGTTCTTGCGCATGTTTGCCTGCATCTTCTACTCACACGTGAAAAGGCGCGAGACGCCGTTGTCATTGTTGTCGTCACAATCATCGGAATTGTTGCCGACGGCGTGTTGCTGCGAACCGGCGCGATCGCGTTCGACTCGGGCGTGCTCGGTCGCTGGATCGCACAGTTGTGGATGATTGCGCTGTGGACGAACTTCGCAACGTCGTTGAATCTGACGCTCGCGTTTCTTCGCGGGCGGTTCGCATTGGCCACGCTGTTCGGCGCGATCGGCGGGGCGACTGCCTATTGGGGCGGCGTGCGGTTCGGCGCCTTGTCGATGCCGTTGGGCGAATGGCAGGGGGCCGCAGCCGTCGCACTCGAATGGGCGATTGTCACGCCGTTCCTGATTTGGATCTCCGCTCGCCTTTCCCCGCAAATTCCTCGTGAGCCGGAGTTGTGCGCAACAATTTCAGCCGGTCAGGGCAACTCGCCATGACACTTGGACTCCCCATATCCAGCGCGGTTCTGATCGGACTCGCGATCGTCGTTGTCGTCATGTTTTCGCTCTGGCTTATTCAGATGCGAACGCGTGACGCCGGTATTGTTGACGTCGGCTGGTCGGCGCTTCTCGGAATTCTCGCGATCTGGTATGCGTTGGCCGTCGACGGTTCCGCGCCGCGTCGAGTGCTCGTCGCGTCGCTGGCCGCTGTCTGGTCATTCCGGCTTGCCGGCTACTTGCTGATTGATCGCGTCATGTCGAACGAAGAGGATGGACGATACCAGACGATTCGCAACAACTGGTCGTCCAATCTCCAGACGTTCTTCTTCTTTTTCTTCCAGACGCAAGGCATGCTTGATTGGCTGCTCGCCTTCGTGTTTCTGATCGCGATGCAGAACCCGGCGACGGGTCTGACGTGGACAGATTACGCGGCGACTTGCGTGTGGATGATCGCCGTCGTCGGAGAGAGTATCTCCGATCGACAGCTCCAACGATTTCGAAAACGTCCTGACAACAAGGGAAAAGTGTGCAGAGTCGGATTGTGGCGATATTCGCGGCATCCGAATTATTTTTTCGAATGGCTCCACTGGTGGACATACGTCTTGTTCGCTATCGGTTCGCCCTATGGATGGGCGACGCTGGCGGCGCCGGCGTTGATGCTGTTCCTGATTCTCAAAGTTACGGGCATACCGCCGACGGAAGCCCGCGCGCTGGAAAGCCGCGGCGCTGCCTATCGAGACTATCAGCGCAAGACAAGTGCGTTCATTCCGTGGTTTCCGAAGGAATCTGAATCATGAGTGATTTATTGGGCCTGAGTATCGTCATGCCGTTGGTCGAACGCGGCATCCTGCCGGAGCCGCTGGTTCGCTGGGGCATACGGCGGCTGAACACGGCGCGTCTCAAACACGAGCGCGCGAAGTACGACAGTGATCGGCTTGCGCAGTTTGCCGACGAATTGCGTTCGAGCCCGATCGCATTGACGCCCGAGAAGGCGAATGAGCAGCATTACGAGTTGCCGGCCGCGTTCTTCCGTCAGGTCCTCGGCCGTCATCTCAAGTACAGCAGCTGCTACTGGCCCGAGGGCACGGACTCGCTCGACGATGCGGAGGCACGTTCGCTGGCGCTGACTTGCCAACGGGCCGACATTGCAGACGGAATGCGAATCCTGGAATTGGGTTGCGGATGGGGATCGCTGTCGCTCTGGATGGCGGAGAATTATCCGAACGCAAGAATCACGGCGGTTTCGAATTCCGCGTCGCAGAGACAGTTCATTGAAGATCAATGCCGACGGCGCAATCTCGGCAATGTCACCGTGTTGACACGCGACATGAACGACCTGCAACTCGACGAGACGTTCGATCGCGTCGTTTCTGTCGAGATGTTCGAACACATGCGAAACTACGAAGCGCTCCTCGGAAGAATCGCGAAATGGATGCGCCCCGACGCGATGTTGTTCGTCCATATCTTCTGTCACAGGCGCTTCCCGTATTTCTTCGAAACAGAGGGGGCGGACAACTGGATGGGCAAGCATTTCTTTACGAGCGGAATGATGCCGTCCATCGACCTGCTTCCGCAGTTTCAGCGCGACCTGCTCGTCGACGAACATTGGTATCTTGACGGACGCCACTACGCCAAAACGGCGGAAGCCTGGGTCGTGAATCTGGATGCGCGTCGAGAGACGATCATGCCCATTCTCGATGAGGCATACGGCGACGATGCCCGCAAGTGGTTTGTGCGATGGCGTATGTTCTTCCTCGCTTGCGCGGAGTTGTTTCAACATGACAATGGACAGCAGTGGGGCGTCGGTCACTATCGATTCGTTCGGAATGCGCCGTGATGGCCGGAGTCGGCCGCAGACGTTGTTATGATGTTTCATAGCCCCAGCGGAAAGCGGCGACCTAAGACAGACGATCCATCGACGTGGAAACGGCAGGCTGAGACAGCGAGGCACCGAATACGCCGACGTTCCCTATGAATCTCCGATGTTCCGGGATGAACCTTGATTTCATGTATGCTGCGAAACCAGTCTCAGCATCGGTAGCGACGCAATACGCACGATGCCGGGCTCAATAGGCACAGACGATCCACGTCGAAACTCCGACATCGTCGGATACAATGAATGCGTGCACACTTCCGAAAGGGCTTCCGACGATGGCAAGAAAAACAGTGCTCGTCACGGGCGCTACGGGTTACATCGGAGGACGCCTGGTTCCTCGCCTGCTTGATGCCGGGCACACCGTTCGATGCCTGACGCGGGCGCCGCGCAAGCTGGATGCAAGATCCTGGTCGAGTCGCTCGGATGTGCAGATCTTTGCGGGAGACGTGGCCGATCCGCAGAGTCTGCGTCGCGCGATGCAGGGCTGTCATGCGGCGTATTACCTCGTGCATTCGATGATGTCCGTGGGGAGCGCGTATCGTTCCCATGATCGTCTCCTGGCGGAAAACTTTGCAAATGTGGCAGCACAGGAACGGATTGAGAGAATCATCTATCTCGGTGGCCTCGGCGAGACCGGCCCCGACCTGAGTGAACATTTGAAATCACGCAGAGAAGTAGAGGCGGCCCTTTCTTCAACGTCTGTTCCCGTGACGGTTCTGCGCGCCGCCATGATCATCGGCTCCGGATCCGCGTCGTTTGAAATCCTCAGATATCTGGTTGAGCGGCTTCCCGTCATGTTGACACCGAGATGGGTCAACACGGAATCCCAGCCGATTGCCGTGAGAAACGTCCTGACCTATCTGGTCGACTGCCTCGATGTCGCCGAGACAACCGGCCGAACGCTGGACGTCGGTGGGAGCGATATCGCGACCTATCGCCAGTTGATGGACATCATGTCGGATGCGTTGGGGATTCGTCGGCGGTTCGTCATTTCCGTGCCCGTCCTGACGCCGCGATTGAGTTCGCTGTGGATTCATCTGGTCACGCCCCTCAGTCGGCGAATCGCGAGGCCTCTGGCGGAAGGATTGCGCAATCGCGTCGTCTGCCGAAATGACGACGCGGCCCGCCTGATGCCGCAGAAGCTGCTCACGGCGCGAGAGGCGATCGATGCGGCCGTTGGCAAGATATCCAGCCGCACGATTGAAACTGCCTGGTCAGACGCGGGCGTCATTCCCGGAGATCCGGATTGGGCTGGCGGAAAGATTTTCAACGATCGACGCGAAACGCAAGTCGATGCCGCTCCCGCCGGCGTCTTTCGCGCCGTGTGTCGCTTGGGAGGCCAACATGGCTATCACGGATCCGACAGGCTCTGGTGGCTGCGCGGTCTGATGGATCGCCTGGTCGGCGGACCGGGCCTGCGGCGGGGGCGGCGCGATGCCGAGCATCTGGCGTTCGGCGATGCGCTGGACTTCTGGCGCGTCACGGAGATTGAGACGAACCGCCGGCTGGAGTTGCGCGCGGAGATGCGCCTTCCGGGTGAGGCCACACTGACATTCGACATCGAGCCGACGAAAACGGATCCACGACGTGCGACGTTAACCCAAACGGCGCGCTTCAAACCGCGAGGCCTGTTCGGGCTTGCGTATTGGTACGGAGTCATGCCGTTTCACGGACTTGTGTTCAATGCGATGCTGCGCGGAATTCGCCGCGAGGCGGAAACGGACCACGGATCGTCGCTCACGGAGGAGCACGACAAACCTTGACGCGTTAGCGACAGGAAGGGCCTTGCGTTGACAACCCATCCAATGTGATCGGCGGCTCGACTTCCCTTCGACGTCGTTAGCAGGGGGCGAAACCCCGAACCCGCGTTATAATTCCGCGACTGCCAAGCAGGGCGCCCGTAGCTCAGTCGGATAGAGCAACGGTTTCCTAAACCGTAGGTCGCAGGTTCGAATCCTGC
>JAJDEC010000240.1 GCA_029259995.1 Phycisphaerae bacterium | reverse complement strand
TCCCATTGCCGTCCTCATTGCCGCTTCCACTGGTAACCCTAGAGGTGGATGGCAGTTGTCCCTAATCGCGTTGGCTGCCCGAATGATCGCTGGAGTAACGTGCATTCCGTTTTCCAGCAGTAAGCAACGAATTGAGTCAATCTTCGTTTGGGCTGCGGTGATCGCATATTTCGCGATCATGGACAAGATGAATGTCAGACGAGGGTGGCTGCTCGTAGTCTTGCTCTTAATTGTCGCCTACCTATCTATTGGCGTTGCTGCGGTCACAGTTCCTCGGCCGCCAATTCCCGACTACCTAACCTATCCGTTAAGGGACTAGTACCAAACGACGCAGATTGGGCCGCCTTAGCGTTTTGGCTGCGTCTTGGCGATACAAGTTGAGTCCGTACCCGAAGGACGCTGCGAGTCGGGGATTACACGAATTTAGAAACGCGTGTCTCTGAAGACGCAAGATATCCGATGGTACCAGATGCGAAATGGGGCGGGGGACGGTTCAAATCCCGCCCCGCGAAAAAGGGTACCCATGCCCGGAGTCCCGCCCGAATTCTCACGCGTTCCCCAGCGCTTTCGCCTGTCCGCGTCGTCGTGCGGGGCGTGGCGCAGCTCCCGGCCCTTGTCGTCGTGGACGTCGATGCATCGGCCCATGCCGAACGTGGCGCGTCGCTGCGCCCTATTCGCCGTTGACGATCCGCACGATGGCGGCGCGTGCGTCGTCGGATAGGTTCGGCCATGCATCGACGACCCGCCGCAATAAGGCGTTTTTTGGATCTGCGCTCAAGGATTGACTCAATGTTGATTCCGGCCCGTTCGTGCCCGATGTCTTAACTGCTTGCGTTTTCAACTGCTTACGTGACGCGCTGTCCGAATCGTTCGAGTCCAGTATCGCCCATTTTTTCACCCATTTCTGACCCGACTGCCGCGTACTTACTTTGGATCGCGGTTTTTCTTTGCGCGAGGTCGTGCTCATTGAGCTGTGTTGGCGCCTTTGCGCCGGTCGTCGTCAACGAGTCGGCTGTGCAGGCGGATCAAAGTTCGCGTCGCGAATTCGCAGGCGACGTTCGTCGGGGGCGGGGGGAATGGTAGGGCCACGCTGAGCAGCCATGATGGTGGGATTCGTGTACCAATACTTTCGCTTGGCTTTTGCTCAGATTGTGGAACTAGCAGCCCGTGGCAAAAGTCATTCGGACCATCGACGGCCATTTCACACCATCTCTTCGTACACGAAACACAGCGGATCATTAGGATTCGCCTCCGTTTCGCTCCCTCGATCTGACGCGAAATGTCGCGCCGCTGGCCTCGAAGCACTTTCACCACGGGCTGCTAGATCGTGTGGTCTTTCCTTCTGAATTCCGAACGGGCCATGCGTTGGAATCTGGGCGCCGATTCCGGTGAAATGCAAGTTGACAATTTTCAATTTGATATCAGCTCCCGTTCTATTGCCTGCCATGCGTCGATGTTGGATTGATGGTCGGCGATCGGGTCTGCCATTTGCCAGGCGCTGTAGAGCCCAATCGATTCCCTGACGACGGCAGTCCAGTGTTGTCGCCTGCTTGCAGGTGAACTTTCGCACTGATCGGCGGCATCGCGCAGCAGCAATTCAGCCTCGGCAAAACGGTCAACCCGCCGGAGCGCCCTGGCCAGTGCGATCTCGGCCCGTGCGAGATTCGGATGATTCGCGGGGGACACGCGCCGGTACATTTCCAATGCCCTTTCTAACATGGAAATCGATTCGTCAGCACGATCCAGGGAGCGAAGGCACTCGCCCGTTTCGAGCAGGCTTTCCGCCACCTGCGGATGATCGCCCTTGAACAGGCGCTGACGCATTTCGAGTGCCGCTTCGAACTTCGGCAGTGCGGCTTCTGACTGCCCCATCGAATAATGCAGGCAGTTGGCGATGTTGTTCATGCATTGCGCAATGTTGGGATGATCGCCCTTGAAGACACGTTGCCATATCTCAAGCGCTTCCTCGTATTTCGAAAGCGCCTCACTGGGGCGGTCGAGGGACTTCAGGCAAGCGGCGATGTTGTTCAGGCAGTTCGCAATATGAGGATGATCGCCGTCAAAAAGCCGCCGCCACATTTCCAGGGCGGCTTCGAACCTGGGCAATGCCTCTTCCGAACGGCCCAGGGAACGCAGGCAGAATGCCACGTTGTTCATGGCGAGGGCGACTGCAGGATGATCTCCTTCGAACAGTCGTTGACGCATTTCAAGCGCCGCTTCATACCGGGAGAGCGCCTCTTCGGAACGCCCCAGCGCGTTGAGGCAGAATGCGATGATGTTCAGACACTCGGCGATGCCGGGGTGATCGCCCTCAAAGAGTCGCTGACGCATTTCCAAAGCCGCTTCGCACTTGGGGAGTGCGTCCGCGGAACGACCGAGCCGGTCCAGGCAGTCGCCAACGCGCAGCAGGCTCGTCGCCAGTTCAGGATGATCGCCATCGAATAGTCGCTGGTACATGGCCAGGGCTTCCTCATGTCGGGAGAGTGCGTCGGGCAGGCGGCCCAGCGACAGCAGGCACGATGCCACGTTGTTCATCGTGTACGCGACATCGGGATGATCACTCTGGTAGATCCGCTGGTACATCGCCTGGGCCGCTTCGAGCTTTGGCAGCGCGTCGGCCGGTCGGCCCAACGCCCCGAGGCATGCACCCAGATTACTCAGGCTGCTGGCCACGTTCGGATGATCGCCGTCGTATAACCGCTGGTACATTTCCATCGCCGCTTCATGGAGCGGGATGGCTTCCGACGGTCGCCCCAAAGACTGAAGGCAGGCAGCGACGTCGTTCATGCTCGTCGCGACGGTCGAATCATCTCCATCGATCACGCGTTGATACATCTCCATCGCCGCTTCAAATCTGGGTAGTGCTTCGGCGGACCGGCCAAGGGCGCGCAGGCAGCCGGCCAGATTGTTCAGGCTCGCGGCCACGTCGGAATGATCTGTCGTATGAATCCGCTTCCGCATCGCCAGCGCCGCCTCGAATTTTTCCAGTGCCTCCGTCGATCGCCCCAGGGATTGCAGGCACAGGCCCACGTCGTTGAGGCATCGCGCTAAATCGGGATGATCGTCGGCGTGGAGTTCTTCATAGATATCCAGTGCGCGTTGTGCCAGCTGCACGGCCTCGGGCGTGCGGGCGTTATTGTCGAGGATTCGCGAGATCGTCAGAAACAGCGCGGCCTGTGTTTCCGGATCGTCCTTCAGTTCGCCGGAATCGAGCAATTCGACTGCCTGTTCCATCGCGTCGGTCACGAGGAATCCATGCTTTCCGCCCTGGTGCGGATCGGTGGAAATCAGAGCATTCGTGACGAACAAGTTAATGGCCTCGGCCTTCCTGCGCTGACGTTCTTCGGAAGCGCGGCGCGATTCGGCTTCCCTGCCTGCCGCGACGGCGTCCGCGCGGGCGCGATCGGCGCGGAGATATTGCCACGTGCTGAAAATGCTCGCTCCCACGAGCACAACAAACACGACGGCAATCGATGCGAATGCGGCCTTGTTCCGCCGGGCAAAGACGCGAAGCTGATAGACGGCGCTTGGCGCGCGCGCGGCAATGGGCTCGCCGGCCAGGTAGCGTCGAATGTCGGCGCCGAGGTCATCGGCCGATTGGTAGCGTCGTTCGCGATCTTTCTCGATCGCCTTGAGCGTGATGGTCTCGATGTCGCTTTGGATTGCACTTGAGATTGCGCCCGGCCTGGTCGCGCCTTGTTCGCGGATGATTCGAATCGCGTCGTACACCGACGCGTTGCGAACATCGTAGGGCGGTTGACCACAGATCAGTTCGTACAGGACCAGACCGAGGGCGTAAACGTCGCTTCGGACATCGACGTCGTTCGGATCCGCGTTGACCTGTTCCGGGGACATGTACTGCAAGGTCCCGATCAGCTGGCCTTCGCCGGTCTGCACGCGCGTGATCGCCAGGTCGGCATCATTTGCCCGGGCGATTCCGAAGTCTATGACTTTCACATCGCCCTGCGCGTCGACGAGAATGTTGGCGGGCTTGAGATCCCGATGGATGATGCCTTTCTGATGACCATGATGAACGGCGTTGCAGACCTGCAGGAATAGTTGCAGTCGTGCTCGAATGCCGAGTTTGCGGGCGTTGGCGAATTCAGTGATTCGCTGCGCTTCGGGAACGAATTCCATCGCAAAATAAGGAACGGTCGAGCGCCCCTCCTGATGCGTTCCCGCCTCAAAGACCTGGGCGATGCCGGCGTGCCGCAGTCGTGCCAGGACTTGTGATTCGTACTCAAATCGTTGCAGGGCTGATCCGGACGCGATCCCCTTCATAATCTTCAGTGCGACGGCGCGACGGGGATTTTCCTGCTCGGCTTCGTAGACGCTACCCATGCCACCGGAAGCGATCAGGCGCCGGATTCGATATTGACCGATCCGTTCAGGCGTATGGTCGAAAGACAAGGATGCGTCGTCGTCGGCGACGTGCATGAATTCGCCCATCGCGTTTTCCGTCGCGTAGAGCAGGCGTTCGACTTCCGATCGCAGTTCCAGGTCCGAACCGCAATGCTGCTCAAGGAGACTGTGCCGCTCTTCCGTCGGGTGATCCACGATGGCGTGGAAAACCCGCTCGAGTTTCCGATACTCGTCCGCATTCATGCTGGGGCCCTTCATTCAGACGCGCGAATTACTTTGACAACTCCGCATAGAGCCATCGGCGACAGAATCGCCACTCGCGCTCGACGGTCGAGACGGAAATGCCGAGGGCCTCGGCCGTCTCCTCCGTACTCATCCGCGCGAAGTAGCGCATATTGACGATCTGCCCCTTGCGGGGATCCTGCGCCTCCAACGTGATAAGCGCTTTTTCGATCGCCAGGATGTCATCATTTGGCGCTTCAATTGCAAAATCCAACACATCCGGCTCCACACGCTGATGCTGCCCACCATGTCGTATGCGCGATTTGCGGCGCGCCTGATCGACCAGAATTCGCCGCATGGCCTGTGCGGCGGCAGCGAAAAAGTGTCCCCGATTGTTCCAGCCCGGATCCTGATCGCCAACCAGTCGGAGATATGCGTCATGCACGAGTGCCGTGGGTTGTAACGTCTGTCCCGGGCGTTCTTTAGCGATCAGGGTTTTCGCCAGACGGCGCAGCTCTTCATAGACGACAGGCAGGAGGTCCTCTGCCGCCTTTGCGTCACCACGCCCCACGTTGGTCAGCAGTTGCGTGATCGTTGGATCGCCATCGGTAGACATAAGGATACTCCCAATGACCAATCTAACCCGGTATTCCCCTGCCCTCAAAAGGTTGTAATCCGTTTTTCTCAAAAAATGAAGGGGAAACCCACTGAGCGACGCACTGCCTGCTGTCGAGGGCTGTGACGGAGATGGAGCCCGGCCCTGCGGCGTCGAAATACGGGAATGCTGTTGCGTCGAAGCGAGTGGCGCCACCCCACGGCAAGACAAGGACAGGAGTGTTCAGTTGAATTCGTCCACGAAGTCAATTCAGGCCAGTTCGCGATATTGCGTCATAGTCGGCATTTTCATTCATTTGCTGTTTGCGCCTTTTGGCTGCGACATGGACATGGACGGTGTCGTTGACGAGGACGACAACTGTCTGATGGCGATCAACGCCGACCAGGCGGACGCCGACGGCGATGGCGTCGGCGATGCATGCGACAACTGCCCAACGGCTGCCAACCTCGAACAGGTCGACACCGACAGTGACGGGATCGGAGATGCATGCGACAACTGTCCGAAGGTCGTCGACTCAGATCAGGCCGACAGCGATGCGGACGGCGTCGGCGATGTCTGTGACAACTGCGAATTCAGTAATCCCGAACAAACCGACAATGACGCGGATGGTATCGGCGACGCCTGCGAGACGCTCAAGATTGCGTTTCGTTCAAGTCGCGACGGCGATTCGGAAATCTACGTCATGGACGCCGATGGTTCTGACATCATCAACGTCACCAACGCGGTTGGGGCGGATGATCTGCCCGAGTTCAACCGGGCCGGAACGCGGATCGTCTTCGTCTCTTTCCGTGACGGCAACAATGAAGTCTACGTGATGAAATCCGACGGAACGGATCAGACGCGGCTGACCACCAACGCGGCCGAAGATCTTCTCCCGACTTTCAGTCCCGACGGAAAACAAATTGCATTCGTTTCCGAGCGTGACGGAAATCGAGAGATCTACGTCATGAATGTCGATGGAACACAGCAAGACAATCTCACGCAGGAAGCCACAAATGATCTAAGCCCCGCGTTCAGCCCGGACGGAAGCAAGATTGCCTTTCAGGCGAATCGCGACGGCAACGGAGAAATCTACGTCATGAACGTCGATGGTTCCGATCCGGTCAATCTATCGATGAACCCTGCCAGCGACGGCGGTCCGACATTCAGTCCGGACGGAAGCAAGATCATCTTCTTTTCCAATCGTGACGCGGGGAACAACGACATCTATGTGATGGACGTGGACGGAACCAACCAGATGCGGCTCACGGACAATCCGGCCAATGACAGCAATCCTGTATTCAGTCCGGACGGAAGCAGCATCGCATTCCACTCATTCCGCGATGGCAACTTCGAAATCTACATCATGAACTCCGACGGCACGAATCAGGCCCGGCTCACAACGGACGGCGGGCTCGACGTCGGCCCCAGCTTTGGGCTGATCGGTCCCTGACGACTTTGCAAATCGGATCGACCAACAAATCCTCGCGTGCGGGACTGAGAATCCAAATGCGCATCGGCCGGCATCGCTGAGCCGTGTGTTGAAAGGAACTGACATGTTCTTAAGACAATTCAATGTCTTGCTACTGGGACTGGCGCTTTCGCCCGTCATCCTGACCGGCTGCGACATGGACATGGACGGCGTCTTCGACGACGCGGACAACTGTCCGACATTGGCCAACGCGGATCAGGCGGACGCCGACGGCGATGGTCTGGGCGACGCGTGCGACAACTGCCCCGACGTGTCCAATGTCGATCAAGCCGATTTCGACTCGAATGGTGTCGGCGACGCGTGTGAGCCGTTGAGGATTGCGTTTCGAACCGAGCGCGACGGCAACGGAGAGATCTACGTCGTCAACAACGACGGAACAGGGCTGACCAATCTCACAAATCATCCCGAGACCGACGGCGATCCGACGTTTTCGCCGGATGAAGACAAGATAGCGTTCATGTCCGCTCGCGATGGAATCAATCAGATTTACATCATGATTGCCGACGGCACGGAGCAAACGCGCCTTACGAATGACTTCGCAGAGAATGTCGCGCCCGCATTCAGTCCGGATGGAAGCAGGATTGCCTGTGCATCCGAAATGTTCGGCGAGCCCGAAATCTATGTCATGAATGCGGACGGTACCGATCCGATCCGACTCACGAATAACGCATTCTCCGATAGTTCGCCCGCGTTCAGCCCGGACGGAAGCAAGATTGCGTTCGTCTCCAATCGCGACGGCAACAACGAAATCTACGTGATGGACGCGGACGGCGGCAATCCGATCAACATGATCAATGATCCGGGCAACGACGACGAACCGGTATTCAGCCCCGACGGCGACAAGATCGCATTCAGATCCAATCGCGAAGTTGATCT
>JAJDEC010000239.1 GCA_029259995.1 Phycisphaerae bacterium | reverse complement strand
GATTCCCGACGCGATGGAGTGCGTCGTTCCAGTCGATGATTCGATAGTGCGTGTCGTCCGGACCGGCATAGAGCGGCTGAACGATTCTGCCGGCGGCTTCGAGTTCGCGCGGCGAAAGCGTGCGCAACTCGTTGAACCCGTAGCGTCGGAAGAATTCGCCGCGAAGGCCGTCCTGCATATCCGCGGCCATGGCCTGGAGGGACTTCTTGCAGACTTCCGGCCAATGACCGGCCTCGTTGCGCATGCCGCCCTTCTGACCACCCATGCCGAGCGCGCAGGTCTTGCAGGCGTTCCTGGATCGCATGGCGCGCCACAGGCGCGTCCAGCCGACGCGATCGGCGATCTGGAGCGTGTATTTGATGGCGGGCCAACCGCCGCCTGTCGTCAGTTTTGGCATTTGCGTTTTCCCGTCCGTGGAGAGGTCGTCTGCTTGCGGTATCGAATCCGGATGGATCGTAACTTGCGAGAAAAGTGCGGGAAAGAGGCGGCTGATTGACGGGCGAACGTTCAATCCGATTGCCGGCGACACGTCTATTTGTTTGCACGGGCGTTTTCACGCGTATCTCCATTCGTCGTCAGGCGTTTGCGCTGATTTCGAAAGAGAACCGGGGGGCGCAAAACGGCGCAAAATCTGCAAAACGCAATCGGGCAAACCGCGACTGCGAATGCTCCTTCGCAGTCAACGCTTTCCAATGGAGATGGCTTGTTCGGCGCTCGGGGAGATGGGGGAAGGGATTTGAGATTTGGAATCTGAGATTGAGCCTTGGGGTTTGGGCGGCCTCAATGCCCTGCACTGGCGGCGGCTATTGTCTCCGCTCCATCTCGGTCGTCCTGCGGCACGTTCTCAGCGTGCGGGGCGGAGAATCAGCGAACGCAGGCTTTCGCCATCCAGATCGTCGGGCAGGCAATCACTCATGCCGAGCATATCGACGATTGTCGGCATGATATCGATGATACGGACGGGGCTGTCGCACTGGGTTCCGGATTTGATATCGGGACCTTTGATGTAGAGCGGTATTCTGCGTTCGCGAAGCGATGCGCCGCCGTGGCCGCCGCAGTCTTTTGACTGGAAGACCCAATCATCGTCGGCGAAGACGACGACGTCGCCGGCTCGAGGGGATTCGAAGAGTGCGGTCACTTCGCGATCGAAGGGCGATGGGCGATTCTGCGTATTCGAGGATGCATCATGTGGAACACGCGAGACGACTCGTTCGCCATTGGAATCCAGTACGCCGACGAGATGATCACTCAATCGGTAGTAGATACATCGGATTCCAGGAGTAATCGAGTACGACGAACCGAGGATACGGGCGTTCGACTTTGACGCACGGCGTTCGCTCGTCGGAGATTCGCACAATGCATCGACGACTTGTCGAACGGCGGCATCGTCGGCACTGTCTGTCCATCCGGCCGGGCCTCGAACGTGGATCAGCGCATGTCGACGACCGGGGATGAACGCGATGTCAGCTGCATCGGAGACGCCGTTGCGCGACGGCACAATGACATTCCGTTTTGTGCGCTCGCGAATCAGTCCGGCGAGATCGAGACGTCGATGGCCGGAACAATTCATCTGGCCGTGGTCGGAAACGAGCCAGTAATGCGTTTTGTCCGGACCTGCGACGGCGTCGATTGTCGAAATGACATCGCCGATGATGGCGTCCACGTTGGCGACGGCATCTGCATAGCGCGCGGAGGCGACGCCATGCGTATGCGCGACTTTGTCGACCGCCGGAAAGTAATAGGTCTGAAAGACGGGCCATTCGCGCTCACGTCTTGCGCGACGGATGACGTCGTGGATTCGCTCCCCCGCTCTTCGATCGACGGCTTCGTAGTCCCTGAAGGCCCAACTGAATCCGTTTGCAAGGGGCGCCTGGAACCGCCATTTGGCGCCTCGAGAGGCGGCGCACTGCGCGCTGGACGTCGCGCTTGGCGCGAGGATCTCATAGATCGTCTTTGCCGTGTAGTCGCGATCGACGTCGAGATAGGTCAAGGCGGTCGCATAATCGACGCATCGATTCCCAGTTCGATCGAACCACGCATTCGCCGTGATGCCATGACGTCCGGGAAATCGTCCTGTCATGAGTGAGACGGCGTTTGGATACGTGACCGTCGGGAAGCAGGCCGTTGCGTTGGAAAAGTGGAGGCCATCGTCTATGAAATGGGACTGGATATTGGGCGCACGCGCCGCGTCTGTGAGCGCCTGAAGTCGCTCGCGATCGAGACCATCGACGAAGAAGAGAACGGCGTTTCGATCATGGATCCTGACGTCGGAATCGAGCCGTTCATGGACATCGACGTGGACGCATCCGAAGGCTACGAGGAGACACGCGACGGATATCGTCTGCAGGATTCGTCTTTGGATTGTGCGTCGCGTTCGTCTGGAATTCATGAAAGCAATGTCAACAATGCTGGTCGGGACGGACGTATTCGCCAGTCTATTGGCGACGTGAGTCAATTGTGCGTGGATATGGGGAACTCATGAATCGGCAAGAGCGGTCAGTCCTTCTTCGACTGCGGCATGCTTGCCTTGGAGGGCAAGCATGGCACCCGATTCGAACATTGTCGTGGCACCGGCTTAGAAAATCCGCTGCGACTCGGCGCTCAAATGTTTCGATAAAATACGCCCGACGATTTGCGAATGGTTGGTTCGAAATCGCCGGGCGTGATGAACGCGACTGATTCTGCGAATACGGCGAATTATCAGAACAGATCGATCGCTTCGGCGCCGGCTTCGATGGCGACGGGATCGAAGGTAATAATGAATGCATCGCCGCAGAAGAAGTCATCGGGATTCAGGAAAATTGATCCCGTGAGATCGAATGCCTGAATGAATGAACCGCTGACGGGGTCGTAGTCCTCTTCGAGCAGGAGTTCGAGATCGAAGATGCACGGGTAATCCAGCAGGAGCGTTTCGCCGTCGAGGACGAGCACACTTTGGAGGACGGCGTCTACCGTGTACTCGACGTAGATATCGAATCCCGTGATGTTCTCGAAACCGAGCAGCGTGATGTCGGGAAGATTCACGCCGGCCAGATCGGTCGAGACGTCGTCGACAAAGACAACTTCGTCAACCAGAATGATTGTGTTTCCGCGGCCGCCGAAGTCGGCCGGCAACGGCCCGGTACGGGGATCCACGGTCTGCGGCGTATTGATCGAGTTGTAGATGATGATCTCGATGTCATCAAGATCGAGCTCGTCGAGCAGATCCGCGAGATTGGTATTACAGCCGGTACCAAACGGCAGGACGACCAGCGCAAAACAGCACGCCAGCATCCGGTTCTTCAAGTTCCTGAACATTCGTAACTCCTCAAATATTGTGCGCGAGGCATTGCCCCTTTGGTTCAATTAAGAAACAACGATCAGCGAATTCGGCGACCGCGCTTCGGGATGACGGTTGTTCCGCCGCGACTTCCGCCGACGATCCAGTAGCTGCCGTTCCATTGATGGCCACAGCCGGGGCCGTGGCGATGGCCGCGAACGTCGATCAGGCGCGAGCCGTTCCAATAGTGATGGTGGCATCCCTGCGTACAGACGTGCCGTGCGGGCACGCGCGTGACGCTTCGGGGACGGCCTCGGACATCGCCGACGATCCAGTAGCTGCCGCCCCAATTGTGGCCGCAGCCGGGACCATGTCGATGGCCTCGAACGTCGATCAGGCGGGATCCATTCCAATAGTGATTGCAGGCCCTGGAGCAGACGTGTTGCGTTCGCACAACACGGCGCGGCCGGGCACGGACCCAATAGCGATCGTTGAAGATGTGACCGCAGCCCGGACCGTGTCGATGATTGCGAAGAATGACGACGCGCGATCCGTTGTAAAAGTGATCGGCGCAGCCATGGGAACAGACGTGGCGGTGTTCAACCCGGACTTTGACGTCATCGTCGTCGTAATCATCGTCGTCGTATTCGTAATCATCTTCATCGATATCACGATATTCCGTCGGCGCGGGGCCCTCCTTGTAGATCACGACGCGCTCTTTTTTCTTGCCGCAGCCGGCGATCAGGGAAAAGGACATCACGATCAGAAGGATGATCCAGATTCGAAGCGTCATTCGTTCTGTTCCTTTCGGGGCGGCGTCCGACGCGCGTGCACACTGCAGCATCGATCGCATACGGATTCGTTCATCGGAATCGCGCTCATTGACTGATTCCGAACGGCAATCGTATGAGATCGAACCGATTCCGCCAAACGCCGCATTGATTCTCCGTTTGAAATACGCATTGTTGGACACACAAGTCGCGTTTCGGTCAGTTCGCACATGATTCGAAAAACGGGCCCGTCACGCGAACTTTGCGCGTGACGGGCCACGGAGTGATCTGGATTTTCTACATCCCTGAGCTTAGTAAACGTGCGTCGATTCTTCTTCGTTGACGGCGGGAGTGATCTGATCCGATGTCAGCCGAACTCGGAATCGGACCTCGCCGGCACCCGTGCCCTTGCCGACGACGCGATACTTCTTCGATTCCTTCTCGCCGAGAACGGGGATCGGATCGAAGCGGACGATCTGGCCCTGCGACGTGTGCTTCGTCGGGCCTTCCGCGGAGACATACGCCTGCTCATTCGGGAATTCGCATTCGATCACAACGTTGGTGCCGACTTCGGTTCCCTGGTTGAGGATCGTAATGATGTACGTGATATTCTGTCCGATCTGGATCGGATCTTCGACGTCGATGCACTCAAGCAGAATGGCGGGGACGCCCTTCACACGCATCGAGCACTCGGCGCTGGCTTCCGAACAGTAGGACTTTGCAACGACCGTGTTGCGGAAGTCGCCCTTCTGATTGCAGATCGCGTCAACTGTGACGGTTCGCGAGGCGCCGGGTTCAAGTGTGCCTAGATTCCAGTTGATGAGACCGCCGGCAAGCTGGCCGCCATCGCTGGCGCCCTTGTATGTGAGGCCGGCCGGGAAACGATCCGTGAGAACCGTGTTTCGGGCCGCGGCATCGCCTGTATTCGTGACGGTGATCGTGAACTTCGACGGGAACTTGAGCAAACGTTCGGCCGAGCAGCTCTTCGTGACTTGCAGCATCGGCTTCACGACGCGCGTCGTGGCGGACGCTTCGGCACGCAAGCCGCCCTTTTCCGTGGCGACGGCCGTGTTCGTGTAAGTGCCCGTGCTGGACGCACGTACGTTGAAAGTGAATTCTTTCGACTGGCCGGCCAGCAGTGTGCCGGCGTTCATGACGACGCTCGACTGATTCTCGACCGTTGTGATACCACTTGGGAGTTGATCGTCGATGCGAACGTCTTCGGCCGTGCCCGTACCATTGTTTCGAACGACGACGCGATAGGGAATCGGATCGCAGACCAGCACTTCGGCCGGCGCCTCTTTG
>JAJDEC010000238.1 GCA_029259995.1 Phycisphaerae bacterium | reverse complement strand
CCTCGTTGATGGCATCACGAAGTGAAACGCCGCCTACGTAGACCCCGTCCGCCTCGTCGCTGAGCGTGTCGACCTGGATCGTCGCCGCCGATGCACTGGCCGCAAAGAACCCGAGACTGAGCGCCAACCACATGGCGAAATGCGTGAATCGGCAGCTCGTCCGTCTCTCTATTCGGCGTGTCAACAATCTTCGATCCCCCGCGACGTCTCGAAGCCGTCGCCTGCCATTCCAGTCCGACGATCCGAATACGATCGATGGCGAGGCGGCAAACAGCTAACACAGGATCGGTCACTACGCCCAAACGCTCGAATTCAACGGACGGACGCGCACGATCCGCCGATCGAGCAGCACGTGACCTGTCCGACTGGCAGTCGCGAATATTCGTCGGACCAGACGTCCGCAATTGGCATTTCGCCGATTCGAATTGGGCAATAGAGCCAATCTGGAATTCCCCAATTGGCCGGATTTCGGGCAATCCGCGTTGTGTTCGCTAAGTATTGGTTCGCATATCGGTAGTGCACGTTAGTCTGTGGCGTCATGACGGCGTCTACGTCCCAGAAGCGGCAACGTGGCATGATGTTTGCATGTCAGCAGATCCACTGACGAACGGGGTGTTCGATCAGCGCAGACGTGTCCGTGGAACGGACCATTCGCGGGGGTGCACGATGACGCGCAAGGACGTAAACAGAAAACTGTTGCGAATCGTTGAGGATGCCGAGCGGGTTCTCAATCGCTGGCGCTATGCCGTGTCCGAGAACGGCGGGCTCTGGATACGCCCGGCCGGTCCGCGCCTGAGCACCAAAGAGCTATCCGGATTCCTGCGACTGCTGAAGGATGTGTTCGCGGCCGATCCGCCGACGGAAGTCGTCTTCAACATGAACCAGGTCCGCTTTCTGGGGCCGAACTGGACATTGGCACTGGCCATGTTCATCGACTTTGCCCAGCAACTCGGCGTCCCGTGCCACATTGATGGCGTTCAGGGACAGCCCGCCGCTGCGGCGGCTCTGTACAACCGAAGTCCGCAAGTGCGCGCGCTGATCAGCGCTTGCGACGGGACTTCGCTCGAATCGGCGCGACAAAGCGCCTGATCGCTTGTGATGCGCCTGCCGGCGGCGTTGACTCCGTGACGCCGCCGGCGCGTGTCGCCAGGAATTGCACGCCGACCGTGTGGCCGAATAGATCGGCTTCGCGGTCGCGTTGCATTCTGATGCCGAACGCGGCGACGCTCGCCCCGGGCCGATGAGGTGTCGGGCTCGTGAACCCCACCGACCCTGGGCGGAACGCAGCGACGGATGGCCGTCATCTCTTTCACGACCGATGGGCGTCAGCGGACCGAGAATTCCCTTTGCATTACCAACTTCCCATATCTCTGCAGGCCGACGTCGTCAGAATTGCCCCGCGATTCCGACATTCATAAGATGGAAGCATCGAAAGGGCGGATGCATGAGTGAGAGTCCGGACAATGCAAGCGATCACGAACTGCTGGAACAGATCCATGCAGGTCGTCACGACGCCTATCAGCATCTCTGCGATCGTTATTGGGCCGCGATCCATCGCTATGCCGTTTCCTATCTCCACGACGACGCCCGCGCCGAAGATGTCACGCAGGAGACGTTCGCCAGATTGTCCGACACGGACGCCCGGCCCACCGGCGACGTCAAACCCTGGCTGTACAAAGTCGCCCGCAACAAGTGCCTCGATGTCCTGCGTCGATGGAAACGAAGCCCGACGCACAATCGCCCCATCAAGACCGGGTTCGATGTCGCTCGACAGACTGCGGGCCCGCAGACGCGCATGGCCCGTGACGAACGGCGCGAACTGATCCGACAGATCATCGCCGATATGCCCGAAGACTATCGAAGCGTCCTGATGCTGAAACACTTCGAGGGCATGTCACGCAGCGAAATGGCGGACGTACTGGAAACGACGGAGATCGCCGTCAAGGGCCGACTCGTGCGCGCGTCGGAACATCTCCGCGAAGCACTTCGCAAAGTCAGCGGTATCAATCCATGAGCTGCGACATGTCGCATGATCGTCTGTGGGCCTGGGTCCATGGCGAAGCCACAGACGAAGAAGCCGGCGCAATCGCCTTGCATGTCGGCGACTGCGCAAGCTGTCGTGAACAAGTCGACGAGATGCGGGACATCCTCGGCGAACTCGACGCCGTCGGCGTTTCTGCCCCGCCATCAACTGCAACGGCCCCGGCCGACATCGAAGGATACGACATTCTCCGCAAGATCGGTCAGGGCGGCATGGGTGTTGTCTTCGAAGCGATGCAGCACCAGCCGCATCGTCGAGTCGCGCTCAAGTTGATTCTCGCGGGTCAATACGCCGACGACGTACAGCGCAAGATGTTTCAGCGCGAGGTTCAGACGCTCGCCCGGCTGAATCACGCCGGAATCGCCGCAATCTACGGAGCCGGTGAGACCGGCGACGGTCGTCAGTACTTCTCGATGGAATTTGTCGAGGGTCAAACGCTGAACGAATTCGCCGATCAATGGGCGACCGGACCGGATCGAACCAAGTCCATTCTCCGGCTGTTTCAGAAAGTCTGCGAGGCGATCAGCTATGCCCATCAGCGCGGCGTCATTCATCGTGATTTGAAACCGTCGAATGTCCTGGTTCCGGCTGGTGCGTTGGTCGAATCCGACGTTCTGAAAGCGGTCGACTCGACAGACGACAGCCACACCAATCGAACCTCGTCGTCAATGCGCAATCTGCTCCCGCAAGTGAAGGTGCTCGACTTCGGCTTGGCGCGACTCATGGAACGCGACGAGTCGTTGCCATCGATCAATACGGCATCGGGCCAGTTGATGGGGACACTTGCGTACATGAGTCCGGAACAGGCTCAGGGAAAGCCCGACGCCATCGACGTTCGATCGGACGTCTATGCACTCGGCGTGATTCTCTTCGAGTTGCTGACGCGCGAATTGCCGTACGCCGTGGGCCGCGCGCCGCTTCTGGAAGCCGTGCGCCTGATCTGCGAGCAGGCGCCGGCGCGTCCGACGACATTGCGCGACGACGTGTCGTCGGATGTGTCGGCGATCGTGCTGAAGGCGCTGGAGAAGGAGCCGGCACGGCGCTATCAAAGCGTGGCCGCGCTGAGCGAGGACATCGATCGATACCTCAATGACTTGCCGATTTTCGCGCGACCGCCGAGTACGACGTATCACCTGCGCAAAATGATCGCGCGCCACAAGCTGCCGTTCACGCTGGCGTCAAGTCTGTTGCTCTTCGTGCTCATCGGCGGTCCATACACGTATTACAAGGCGAAGCAGCTGGAGCGTTCGGCGCTTCAGGTCCAGCGTTTCAATCAGGTGTTCACGGACATCTTCGAGTCGGCCAATCCCTGGCAGATGGGCCGCAAGGACATCACAGTTCTGGACACGATCGATCGCGCCGCATCGGAAATTGAGACACAACTCGCCGACGATCCGATCGTCGCCGCGGCCGTCCGGACGACGCTGGCGGGAACGTACAAGGCGTTTGGTGAATACGAGAAGGCCGACAGTCATTATCGCTTCGCGCTGGATGTTCGTCGACGGGAGTTGGGGGAACGGGACGTCGATACGGCGGACACGATGTTGGGCCTCGCGGAGAATATTGTGCTGCGGCGTGCGTCACTCGATGAGGCGCGGCAATTGTTCGAGGCAGCATTGGACGTGTATCGGCGCACGTTCGACGCGCCGCATGAACGGATCGCCGGCGCACTGAACAATCTCGGTCTTGTGTTCAAGCAGATGGGCGATCTGGATCAGGCGGAATCGGCGTATCGCGAAGCCCTGACGATGCGAAAGGAACTGCTGGCCGCAGTTCTGTCGATGCAATCGGCCAAGCAGAAGGATGTATCCACGGCGAAGAACAATGTGGGGCAAACGTTGAACAACCTTGGCGCGTTGTATCGATCTCGGCGCGAGTTCGCGAAGGCGGAAGAGCATTACAAGTCCGCGATCAGGATTCGCACGGATGCACTGGATGCAATCCATCCGGACATCGCGAAGATGGCGAACAACTATGGGAAGCTGCTCTGCGATCTTCGACGATTCGAGGACGCTGAGCCGCAGTTCGAACGGGCTGTCGACATTCTCGGCGAAGGTCTCAAGGAAGAGCATCCCTTGACGGCGCGAGCACTGCACAGCCTGGCGTGGGCCGAGTATCGACAGAAAAAGTACGACGAATCCGCGGAACATTGCAGGGCGTCGCTCGACATGCGGCGACAATTGACAACTGTCGGTGTTCTTGCGGAAGACAATTCAGATCTTGCAGACTCGTTCGAGCTGGCGGGGATTCTTGACATGGACGCAGGTCGGCTCGAAGCGGCGCTTGTGATGCTCGAGTCCGCCGTCCAGATGCAGCGTGCGTCGAACGGCCGCGACGACTGGCGCACGGCACGATCAGAAAGCGCGATGGGCGAGTGCCTGCTTCGATTGAATCGAGTAACGGATGCCAAGCCACTCCTGTCGAAGAGCCTTGATTCGCTTCGCGCCGAACTCGGCGAAGATGCGATCGAAACGCAGGATGCGAAGCGCCGCGCGACGATGCTGGATTCGACGGATTGACCTGACAGAGTCATTCACTGCACAGCGATAGAGATCAGCCGAAATCCGACACGCTTAGCCGTCAATCATCGCAAGAACGAAATCGGGAATGTCCCCGGTGTCGATGCTGCCGTTGGCGTTGAAATCCGCGTGACTGATGCGCGTTGCGTTTGAGGATTCGGGACCGCCCGTCGCCATGCTGACGAAAAGATCGATGTCACGACCGTCGACGATGCCGTCGAGCGTGACATCGCCGTCGAGCGTCGGGATCATGTCGAAACGCAGGTCGACGACAATGGGCAGATGATCGAAGTAACCGGTACTCGCATCGAGCAGGACGTCGTTTGCCTGCAGGCCCGTCGCAATCAGATCTGCCGGACTCATTGCCTGCGTGTTCAGCACGAATCGATGTCCAATCGACATGGCACTGTCGCTGAAGATCAGCCGATCCAGTGCGCCGGGCGCGAAGGAGCCGGTGTCATTTCGCCACGTATAGGACTCGGGGCCCGACAGGTTGTGCAACGGCAGTGCATCCGCCGCCGCCGTACTGTCCCAGTCTGGGGCGAGATCCGGACCGTACGTGGCTTCGTCGACGATGTCGCCCGTGACGAGCGTTGTCAGATGATATGCCGGATCGGTCTCATACACGTTGAGATCGCCGAGCACCATGATCGGCGTGTTCGCTGGCAGATTGATCGCCCCGCCGGGTGCGCGGATGTCGCGAATCCAGTTGATGATGGCGTCGGCGTGCTGCTGGCGGCGATTGATGTTGGACTGGCCGCCGCTGGCCTTGAAGTGCGCGTTCATCAGATAGAGATCGTGGATGTAAGTCGCATCGGGAAGATCGACGAGGGCCATGGCCTGACCGCGATTGGTCGTGGGCGTTGTGTCCGTGGCGAGCATTGTCAACGCGAAACGGGATGCGATGACATTGTCGGAACCGCTGTGCGCGAACCAATGCGCGCCGCCGGCGGGCGGGAGAATCTGATCAAGCAGATCGGCGATCTGCTGCGGA
>JAJDEC010000237.1 GCA_029259995.1 Phycisphaerae bacterium | reverse complement strand
CGACCATGCCGAAGCACCGCTACGATGACGGCGACGAGCGCCACCACCGCTCGACGTCGGTGACGAGCGCCCCTGGCGGTGGAGGCGACAAGCGAGACACGTTCAGCATGGCGGCGATACTGGCCGACGATAGCGGCAGCGCCAGTGGCGGCGGTTCTCCATTTGACGGCGTATTTTCGCGCAAACGAAATACCTCGCCGCGCCCCGTCGCCCCGGCGGCCGATGTCGAGTACCCCGTGTCGCTGACATTTGAGCGCGCGATTCGCGGTACCAAGCTGGAACTCGAATTGAAGGCGGAGGGACGCGGCACCCAGCGAATCAGTGTGACGATTCCCGAAGGCGTTCGCAACGGCCAGAAAATCCGCGTGCGCGGCAAAGGTACGCCAGGGCATGGTCGACAACCCGCCGGAGATCTGTACGTTGTCGTTTCCGTGCAGACGCATCCCTATTTCGATCGCCAGGGAGACGATATCTACCTGACAGCGCCGATCTCAATCACGGAAGCAACGCTTGGCGCAAAAGTCGATCTGCCGACGCTGGACGGAACACGAACCGTCACGATTCCGCCGGGCACGCCCAGCGGCGCCAAGCTCCGTTTGGGAGGACTCGGCGTCAACAACCCGCAGACCCATCATCGCGGCGATCAGTTCGTTGTCGTCAAGATTGTCCCGCCGAAACGCCTGAGCCCCGAGCAGCGCGAACTGTTTGAGAAACTGGCCGAGGCCAACGCCTCCAATCCGCGGGAGGGAATGTGGTAACGCGACGTGACGACAGACGAACCCAAGTGATCATGACACTGGTCGCGGCGCTGTGCGTCGCCTTCACAGAGAATCGCTGTGCGGCGGATCCGGCCGCGCACGATCCGTCGATCGTTTCCGTTGAATCCAACACGCCTCTGCTGATCGCGCAGTCCGACGCAACAACGAGCCAGCCTGCGTCGTTGAAGGACGATCCGCGATATCGCCGATGGCAGTTTTCGTTGACCTGGGGACTCGTCATCCTGATCGCCTTCGTGACGGCCGCGGCGGCAATCGTCGTGTTCTCGCGAGGATTCCGTCGATGGATCGGACGCGAGCGGAAAGCGCCCACGGCGAGCGAAGATGTCTGGGCCATGCACAAAGCGCCCGACGACGCGCCCGAAATCCAGGACGACTCGACGTCAAATAACTGATCAGTCCTGCCTGGTAACTTTCGCCAGTGGTCGTCGCGAGTCGCAACGGCTCCGCACAATCTCAAGCCCGACAAGTGCCGGATTACTGCCTCGGATGGCAGCGCTCGTGAATGCCCTTCAGCCGCGATATATCGACATGCGTATAAATCTGAGTCGTCGCAACGCTCGTATGCCCGAGCAGCTCCTGAACGATGCGAAGATCGGCGCCGCCTTCCAGCAAGTGCGTCGCGAAGGCGTGGCGAATCGTGTGCGGACCGACCGAGCCGGTAATCCCGGCACTCGACGCATAGCGATTGACGAGTCGCCAGATGTTCGTGCGATCCATGCGGCGGCCCGTCCGAGAGACAAACAGTGCGTCCTCACTCACGGCCGTCTCTGTGAGCGCGGATCGAAGCCCCGTGCGATAAATGCGAACCGCCTCGATGGCCCGCGTACCGATCGGTATGATGCGCTCGCGCCGCCCTTTTCCGATGCATCGAAGATAGCCGACGTCGAGGTTGACATCCGACGCGCGCAACGAAGCGAGTTCGGAAACGCGCATGCCCGTGGCGTAGAGCAGTTCAAGGATCGCGCGATCGCGCGCATAGAAGGGCTCGCCCTTCTGTGGCGCGTCCAGCAATTCGTCCATCTGGTTTCTCGGAATGCTCTTCGGAAGCCGTTGCCATCGCTTCGGCGAATCCAGCAAAGCGCCGATGTCTTCGCGAACGGCGCCCGTCACGAACAGGAATCGCAGAAACATGCGGACTGACGCGAGATGACGGGCAATGGATGAAAGTGCCAATCGACGCTCCGCCAGGTGCACGAGGTGCGACTGCACGATCTGCGGCGTCACGTTGCCTGCACGGCCGACATCACGATCCGTCAGCAGGTCGATGAATTCCCGCACATCGCGCCGATAGGCGGCGATGGAATTCTCGGCAAGCCCGCATTCGGAGATGAGATAACCGATAAATGCGTCAAGCGTCTGTGGCCAGTTGATCTGCGCCGAGGCATCGGCGGCGTCCTGCGCCGGCGTCAATCCACGAAGACCTTCAGGCCGCGCGGATGTCTTCAGCAGATCGGTCTGTTTCCCCGACGGTGAGATCCTGGAAGATGGCGCAGTCGGCGTAGCGTCCGAGACATTGTTCGTAGACTTTTGCGAGACGTTGCAAGTTGAATCGTCGGGCACAGCGCCGATCCTTCCCTTCGAAATACGGACAAATGGATGCATCCGTCGTTGACTTCATGTGATCGCTCCCCTGTGGGGCTGCCCAGGCGCGCCTCCACCCTCCTCTTTCGGCTATGCATTTATCGGTAGATCAGGTTGAAGAGGTTGAGAGATCGCGCAGCAGCTGCGCGAGATCAGGATTGGCGCGGTCTGGCGGGCAGATCGAGGGCGAATCGGGAGTAGTGCCCCCCGTTCCGCTCACTTCGCTTGACGCTCAGGCGACCGTCGAGACAGGCCGCCCAATAGCGGGACAGCGCCAGGCCCAGTCCCATGCCGCCCGACTTCGCGGAATCGGCGTCGCGACCGCGTCGGAAGGGTTCGAAAATCTCGCGCGTTTCGTGCGGATCGACGCCTCGGCCGGCGTCGTCCACTTCGAAGAGAACGCCTCCGCCGCGCGTCGTCGATGCGTCCACCCAGATCGGCCCCGTCGTTCCGCTGTACTTGCACGCGTTGTCAACGAGGCTGGCGAGAATCTGTCGCACGAATTCAGGATCGGTTTCCAGCTTTGCGACGGCGTCGGTCTTGTCCGTAATCACGAGATGGCGGTCGTTTTCGTTGCATCGTCGAGATGTGTCATCCCGCAAGTCGTCGAGGATCTTCCTCGGGGAAACGGCGCACGGATTGATCCGGGCTCCTGCATCGTTGACCTTCGAATACACGAGGACGTTTTCGACAAGGTTCGAAAGGCGTTTGGATTCGCTTCGCAGCGTGTCAACATACTTGGCGCGACGTGCGTGATCGTTCGGATCCAACTCGCCGAGCAGGTCCGTGTAAAGTTGGAATGAAGTCAGCGGCGTTCGAAGTTCATGCGTCACGGCGGCCGTGAATCGCATTCGTCGCTCGATGAGACCGAGATATTTGATCGTGCCGTAAACGATGCCGCAAAGCGCCGCGATTAGGACGACCCAGGCCAACCCCAATCCCCACATCACATCGTAAGACGCGGCCGCGATCGTCGGCGGTGTCGGCATCTCGGCGACGAGCCTGGCGGGAATGTGGTGCAGATGCGTCTGCGCCCAGGGTTCGCCGGCCACCCGCTTCTCGATGCTTGCGTTCTTGAGAAGATCATCGGCTCGGACTTCCGCCTCCAGGTCAGATCGCAGTCTTTCCCAGTCGATCAACACACCTTGAGCGACGACAGGACATTCAGTTTCAATTACATCAATCTGCGGAAGCGAAACGTATCGCAGCAGCGCAAGTTGTTCAGTTCCATCCTGCGTCACATCGAGCCAGACGGGAAACATTTTCGAGCCAATAACAGACTGACACTCCTCGTCCGGATTCATGTCCAATGTGGAGTAATGACCGGGAATCAGATTTGCAATGATGATCGCCTGACGTTCGCACGCCTCCGTGTGTTCGTGCTCACTCTGGCGATTACGCAGTCGCTCGACGATCCGTTTGACTTCGCGAACCATTCGCGATTTGTCAGCATTCCCATCCAGTGAGTCCTGATCATTCCGCTCCACCATCTCGGCCGCGGCCTTTGCGCCGGACTCACCACTATCCTGCATTTCCGCGATCCGAGCCTTCTGGATCAGCCGGACGGGATCGTACTGGGTCCGAAGGCTGGTCAGCCAGTTGGCTGCCGTCGCCTGGACCGACCAGTCTTCGGCAAGAATCGCGGTCAGGGGCGTCGCCCAATCCTCGTTGGGACTGACTTCCGGCGAAGCCCACTTATCCGGCCACATTGCCTGAAAATGAAGGAGCACCCAATCCCGCTTTTGCGATGTCGCCAGCGGCGACGGAAGCAAGACAGGCTTTGTCAGCGGTAGTCCGGATTCACCATCAATTGCCCCCGGTGGGAAATAAAGGGGATTGAAGAACTCAAACGGCTGCTCTTTCTCGCGACCGACTTGCTCGTCGAAACGCACGAGCCGGTACATTGCATTCACAACGCGATTCTCGAATTCCTCCCGGTGCTCACGCAACCTCAGCTCGTGATCTGCCCTTCGTTGCTGATAATCGAGTTCGAGCGTTGTCTGCGTCGCCCAGCCCATTCCAAAGAGTACGAGCGCCGCAATCGCGAACAGCACGATCAGCAAGGTGCGACGCGAGATGGAATGCGAATGATGCATGACAATCTGCACTACGCCGGTTCGACGCGCTGCACGTTGGCCCCGAGCATGTAGCCGCGGCCCCGTACGGTCGCAATACCGTCTGCGGCGTCCTCCCCGCAGGCGCTGGCCAGCTTGGATCGCAATCGCGCAACGTGCATGTCGACCGTCCGCGTTTCGACGCGGCCGCTGAGCCCCCAGATGCGCGTCAGCAATTCATCGCGCGTGATCGCACGACCGGGGTTCGACGCCAGATGCGCGAGAATCTGGCATTCCGTTTCGGAGAGCGACTGGGCGTCGCAGCCATCCGCCAGTATTTCGCGCCGATCGAGATCAATCGTCCCATGCCCCATGCGAAGCTTCTGAACCGGCGACGGTCGCTCGGGACTTCGGCGGAGCACGGCTTCGACTCGGGCGACGAGTTCGCGCGTCGAAAATGGTTTGACGACATAGTCGTCCGCGCCGCGGCGCAGGCCTTCCACGCGATCGTCCTCTGTTCCCCGTGCCGTTAAGACGATCACGGGGAGCGATGGATGCGTTTTTCGGAGTTCAGTCAGGACTTCGATGCCGTCCATGCCGGGCAGCATCATGTCGAGAAGGACAAGGTTGCAGCCGGCCTGGCGCGCCGCTCGAAGACCGGACTCACCGTCCGCGCAGGCGTCGACGACGTATCCCGTTTTTTCCAGCGTGGCAACGATGCCTTCGCGAATCGCCTCATCATCCTCTACGACAGTTACACGGATCGCACCCAATTGAACACAGCCTCCGATGATTTCCTGAACAACCTGGAATCGGCGAAGCGATCCGATCCTCTCATATTGTACGCCCGAGACTGCAATCGAGAGGACTACATCAATCGATTATAAACCGATGCGCCGTACTCGGCCCGCACACATGGCTGTAACGGACCTGTAACCGCCGTGTCGACGGGGGCGTGCGACGATCGAATCGGATGGCTTCCGATGCAAAAAAACGGCCTGACGCTCGCCAGGCCGCTTCGGGAATACTCATGTTAATCGGCGTCGAAAGCACGTCATGGCGCCCGTCCATGCGCCCGTAAGGACGCGCGAAACCGTTGTTCTATTCTCCGAGTTCGTCCGTGATCGCGACCGTTTCATCAAGCGTCTTGAACACGCCGTGATGTCGCGCCGCAAAGCCGTCGAACCAGATGTCGTTCTGCACCAGGCTTGCCGAGATCAGGTTGATGCTGACGTCGCGGCCCGCAAGCTGCTCCGAGAGCTTCTCCAACGCCGGCCGATTCGCCGTCTCCGCGAAGATCCAGACCGTCGTCGGATCGAGCTGCACGGCGGAATCGAACAGGCTTTCGATATCCACCTGGTCGGCGGATCGAATCGAACGAACCATGTCAAACGCGCGAACCTTTTGTTCGCTCGTGGCGGATTCAAACGCAACTTCAAACGGCCACGCCTCGACGCCGTCGTCCGTCGCGGCCAGGATGGCGAATCGCTGCGTCGGTTCCAATTGTTCGATTCTTGAGGCCAGTGCATCGGCCAGCAGATACTGATCCGCCTGAGCGCGACGTGACGCCGCGATCACGAAGACAACGCGCTGCGCACTGAACGCCATCGGGATGACACATTCTCGTGGCCCGCCGGCCGCCGGAATCGATACGGCCTGTCGGCCGAAATACTGACCATCCAGAGATGTGTCGATGACGATCTGTTTGCCCGTTTCCGTCGGTTCGAATTCGACCATGACGGGCGCATTGCCGTAGTCGCGGCCGGCGAGAATCACGCGACCGCCTGGCGGCTCGGTTCGGACATTCAACCTCGACATCGTGCGCTCGAGTTTGATCGAGGCGTCCATCTCATCGCCGCCGACTTTCGGCATCGGAATCGTCATGCGGGCGTCATCGAAGCCATCGGCGCGAGCCACGATTTCTACATCGCGACCGAGGAATTCGTAGTTGAGCTCGATTTCGAGGGGGGTTCGACCAAACAATCGATCGTTGACCCAGATTTGTGCGGGAACCGGATCCGTATCCACGGCGAGATTGACGCCGGCCGGCTCGAGCGGAAGACGGAGCACCAGCGTGTCGCTGTTATCCGGCGACGAAAGCACACGCGTCAGGTTCTTGTAGCCCTCCATGCGGACGACAATTTCGCTGGCCACTTCGGGATCGACCGTGATCTTGACGGGCGATGTTCCGACCAGTTGACCTTCCAGGAAGACCTCGGCGCCATCCGGATCCGTTCCGATCTCCGCTTGAAAAGGCCGCTGTGTCAGTCTGAGTACTGCTTCGTCGACACCTCGGAAGTCGGACAGCGCCTGGGTAACGGAATGATATCCCGGCGCCGAGACTTCAAGGAGCTTGTCCGTCATCGTCTCCGGATCGAGCACCAGGTGCACGCGACCCATGTCGTCCGAAGGCTCGAGCTTCGTGCCGTTCAGTCGAATGTCCGCATTGGGCGGATCGATGAGAATCGTGAGTTCGACGGTTTCGGGCCCGGCAATGATCGCGTCCGGGTGACGCAATTCGTTGACCCAGGCAATCGCGCGCTCGCGCATCCGATGGTCCGTGGCGAGCCACGCACCTACGGCGGTCAGCAACACACCGATGAAGACACCGACGGCAACGGCCTTCTTTCGTCGCCGGCGCTTCGGCGCTTCCTGTGGAAAACTGACATTGGGCGGCGTGAAGTTATGAATATCGATTTTTCCGGAGGCAGATGATTCTCGTTGATCTGCCGGTGAGAGTTCCGACGGCGGAATTCCATCTTCGGAGAAAATCTCGGAGATGGATTCGATCGGATCTTTCACGGCCGGCTTCGGACGCCGCGCCGCCGAAAATGGCCCCGGCGGAATCATCGACGTCTGCGGAGTCGATTCTTCGGAATCGTCCTCCACCGTATCGGCCGCAACGCGTGCATCGTCCTGGGGTTCGTCAGTCGCGTCGTCGTTGGCATGGCCATCGGCGTCGAAGTAATCCGCGACGCTCGAGGCGTATGCGGAATTCTCCCTCTGGGAATCCTCGACCAACCAGGGCTCCGACGGAATCGGGCTCGGCCGCCAGGGTTCGATCTTCGGCAGATCGGCGAGAAAGTCATCCGTCTCGTCAACCTGATGAAGTCGAGTCAGCAACTCGTCCGCACGTCGCGGCTGGACGAGCGACTGCGCCGTATTGCGACACACGCCGCAAACGCCTTCTATGACGGAAATGGCGTCATCCGACTCGAGCCGACGGCCGCATCGTTCGCACGCCAACGGGTCTATTGCCGACATGGGGGCTCCCTGCATTCATGACCCGACACGCGGATCAGTTCAATCGCGGCCTTCGGGCCGTGTTACCCCGGTTTGTATTTTCGTCCCAAGCGCAATACACCAAGCGCCCAGACGTGAGACCGGCTACCCCTTCATCGTCGCAAGCCGTCCCATAACTGTAGCGCCGGACGCCCTTTGACTCGGACCGACCGGATTTTCCCGCCATCCGATTCTCGTGGGCCTGGATTGAAGCGCAATTGGGGCGATTCGTTGACATGCATTCTCGATGACCGGAATATGGATGATGGGTATCCGGGCCAGACTGGCGTCGGATCATTTCCAGGACCACAGGAATTCAATCTGAAAGGCATGCGAATCGGTCGCCAATGCGGAATGCCATGGCACATCTGATGATCCACTATCCTGACGGTCGGCAAGTTCGCTATCCGATTGAGAAGACCGATTTCGTCGTCGGACGGGACGCAACCTGCGATTTGGCGCTCCAGGACGCGATTACGTCGCGGCAACATGCCCGATTGCATCGTGCAGACGATGGTCGCCTGTGGATCACGGACCTCAAAAGCAAGAATGGTGTTCTTGTCAATGAATGCCATGTCGAAGCCAGCCCGCTGAGGTCCGGCGATCGAATCGGTATCGGCACGTGTCATTTGATCGTCCACGAGGAGCCGGCACACGATGTGACGCTACACGATCCGGGATCATCCGAGACACAGGTCGGTGCGACGAGCGCCTGGGGGGCCGCGCACGATTTTGAGCTTTCGCAACGACGACTGGAGTCACTCTACGAAATGAACGAGCGGCTCACGGGCCGCCTGAATCGGGATGATCTGCTCAAGGAAGTCTTGCAGGCGTGCCGGGAACAGCTTGGGCTGGAACGCGCAGGAATTGCCGTTTGGCGCGGCGAACCGCATCTACTCGAATGGGTCGAAGTCGGCGGAATCGACAAGTCGGCGGATCAGGAACTGTCGATCAGTCGGAGCATCGTCGATCGGGCGTTACGCCACGGTGAGCGAATCCTGTTCAATGACTCGGCGCAGAACGCGTTTGATCCGACAGCAAGCATCATCTCGAACAACATCCGCTCGGCGATGTGCGTTCCGATGGAATATCTGCAGCGCGTTCGCGGCGTCATCTACGGGGATCGCGTCAGCTCGACGGGCGGCTTTACCAAGGAGGACATCGACTTCTTTGCGGCGCTCGGCCGGCTCGGGGCGATGGGGCTTGCGACCGTGCAGCTTGTCGAAGAGACGAAGCAGCGGGAACGCGTCGATTATCAGATCGGTCTGGCACGGCAGATTCAGACGCGATTGTTTCCGGCGGATCCGATGCGATTGACCGGGCTGTCGATCGACGCACTGAATGATCCGGGCCAGCGCATTTCGGGAGATTCCTACGACTACTTTGAACGGGACGACGGGAAGATCGTCATCGTCATGGCGGATGTCGCCGGCAAGGGTATTCCGGCATCGTTGCTCATGGCGAATCTACAGGCGGCGGTTCGCGTCACACTGCAAACGAACGCGGATCTCGTCGGTAGCGTGACGAGCCTGAATCGTCTCCTCTGCCAAAACGCCGGTGACGATAGATTTGTCACGGCGATCTTCGGGATCCTCGATCGGGAAACGCGAGAGTTCAAATATGTGAATGCCGGGCATCACGAGCCGTACTTGATCTGCAATCGAACCGAATCGCGATTGTATGAGCCGACGATGGATGCCGATCTTCCGATCGGGATTCAGTCGGATTATGTGTATCGGGAGCGATCCATCATTCTCAACGAACGGCCGACGATGCTCATCCTGTATACCGATGGCGTGATTGACGCCGAGAATGAAGCAGGCGAGCAATACGAACAGTCGCGTTTCACGCAATCGGTTGCCAACAACGTGGCACAGCCGACTGATGAAATCGTGATGCGGCTTCGGCGATCGATCAAGCAGTTCACTCGAAACACGCCGCAAACGGACGACATCACGATTCTCGCAGCCGAACTAAGTTGAAATACAGAATTGGTCGTAATGTGTGGCACAGACGTCTCGCCCGCGGCGAACCGGCTATTAGCCGGTTCACACGATGAATCACTCCCAGTAAGTACTTAGCGTGTGTCGGCGGTCTTCCTGGTCGACGCAAGATTCTACGACGACAGGACATTCAACGGCTGAATCTGCTTCTTGATTGAAATCAACACAGACTTGAACGCCGGCGTGCGCGACTGGTTGTCGACGAGCTTCGGTACCAGGACGTTTGACTCCGGATAGTACATCACGGCGCTGCCTTCGCTGACGTCGATGGTGCGCGCCAGGATGTCGCGCATCTCGCCGGTCGCGTTCGAGACTGTGACGCGATCATCATTGCTCAGTCCCAGCCTCTCCATGTCTTTCTCATGCATCAGCAACACGTCGCGTCGCTCCTGGCCGCGATAGATATCCTCCTCTTCGTAAACGACAGTATTGAACTGACCTTCGGAACGAATCGTCATCAGGCGCAGCATGCCGTCGGGCAGATCGAGTTTCGGAATTTCGCAGACTGCGAATTGCGCTTTGCCGCTGGGCGTGTTGAAGTGCGGTTTGTGAAACGTGCGACCTTCGATCTGAAATTCTTCTCGCGTCCGATCGATGTCACCGATCTTGTCCCAGCCGGGAACAATGCGACCGATCGCCTTGCGAATCGTGTGATGCTGTTGCATGGCCTTGAAATCAACGGGGCTCTTTTCGCCCAGGACGCGCTGCGCGAGTGACGCGATGACATCGACTTCGCTGCGCGGCCCTTCGTGTCGCGCACTGCCGCCGTCGCTCAGTCGGACGTAATTGAACATTGACTCCTGCGTCGTCTTTTGAGATTCTTCGTCGCGGGCGAGCACGGGGAGAATGATCGTCTCCCTGCCGCGCCCCCACGCATGGCCGGAATTGAGCGTCGTGCTCAAATAGACAACTGTATCGATTTCCGAGAACGCGCCCTGAGAGAATGTCGTGTCGGGATTTGAACCGTAGAGATTCCCGCCAAGACAAAAGGCGAATCGCATGTCACCTCGCTGGGCGGCCTCCATGCAGCGCATCGTATCGAAGCCTTCGATCGTCGGCGGCTGAATCCCGAACTCGCTCTGCAACGCGTCGAAGATCCTGTCTTTGAGTTTCGGCGTGAATCCGACACTGCCGACACCCTGCACGTTGCTGTGACCGCGAATCGGCATCAGGCCGGCATTGGGCCGCCCAAGCATGCCGCGCATCATGGCCAGATTGACGATGGATCGCACATTGTCGACACCGTGGAGATGATGCGTGATCCCCATCGTCCATGAGAAGACGACGTTCTTCGCCGAAATATATGGGGCTGCGACACCGGCGATCTCCGAACGGCGCAGACCGCTCGACGCCTCGATGTCGGCCCACGACGTCGCGTTGACATGATCGCGGAACGCATTCCATCCCTCGGTGGATTCGTTGATGAACTTGCCGTCCGTTGCGTTGCGCTCGATGACGTACTTGGCGATGCCCGTGAGGACGGCGATGTCCCCGCCGATTCGGGGTTGCAAATAGTAGCTCGCGATTTCGGTGCCGAACAGAAGGCTGCGCACATCCGACGGAACACTGAAATTGACGAGGCCGGTTTCCCGAAGCGGATTGATGACAACGACATCGCCGCCGTTGCGGCGGATCTTCATCATGGTGCGCATCAGTCGCGGATGATTCGACGCCGGATTGCCGCCGATCAGGAAGAGCATGTCGGCATTCTCCACGTCTTCGAGAACAACGGACGCCGTGCCCGATCCGATGGACTGGTTAAGACCCACGCCGCTGGCCTGATGGCAGTAGTACGAACAATTGTTGACGTGATTCGTGCCGTAGAGCCGCGCGAACAGCTGCAACAGGAATGCGGCCTCGTTGGAGGAGCGACCGCTCGCATAGAAGAACCCCTGATCCGGCGGCGTCTTCCTGATTCGATGCCCGAC
>JAJDEC010000236.1 GCA_029259995.1 Phycisphaerae bacterium | reverse complement strand
CCGAGAAGACCGCGTAATCCGCCCGTCCCGAACGACAGATCTGTATAGAATCGATCCGTCAGTTCCGCGTATTCGTCGGCGTCCACGAGCCGCTGGATTTCAAGCTTTTCTGCGTCGGCAATCACGGGATCGCCAAGCCAGGATGTCATTGCGTTCTTCACGACTTGGTCGAGCATCGAATCGCACCTCTTCGTCGTCTCATGTTCGGCGGATCTCGCTTGAGTCTCCGCGGGAATTCGCCAAGAGTCCTTCCCGCCACGGGAGGCCCTGACGACGGACGAACGGTTCGCCAGACCCTGCGCCAATGTGCCGGGACACACTCGGGCGCGAAGTTACCGCCAACGCGAGATCACGACAATCGGCCAACGCCCTGCCGGCCCCGTTGCTTGCCAAGTGCGGACGCCGGACGTAGACTAGCCAGTCGATTGCCGGGCGATTAGCTCAGTTGGCTAGAGCGCTTCGTTCACACCGAAGAGGTCGTTGGTTCGAGTCCAATATCGCCCATCCCCCATCTGACTCAGACGTGTCGTTTCGCGACACACCTGCATGATTCGCGTCAGAATCGCCTTGGCGTGAATTGTCGCCATTGTGTGTCGACGTTGGCGTTAGCGACGCTTATTGCTGGGCACATGATGGCCTTTTCGAAGTTCGGTATCGCAAACGCAAAGATGGTGTTTGCTCGCTGCGTTGGCACGATGACCTATCCAATCGCTGCTCATGTATTGCGGGATTTCGCCCACGAATTTCGTCATCGGGCCGGCCTGCCTGTTATGAAATAGACTCGGCCAATTCGTCAGCCCTGCCCGCGCAATGATCTGCCAACAGTCGTGCGGAGATTCAGTCCCGTGTCCCTGTATCGAATGACGACGATGGGCCAGGCAAGCCCCGTTGGCAACCCAACCATCAGAACGTGTATAATTCGAGTGAGGATACTCGCCGATGTTGTCGAGTACCGGCGTTCTTCACGAGATGTCGGATCGGTGAAGCCATGGGTTCGAAGGGATTCTGTTGAAAACTGCGACGACCATCCTGTTACTGTTCCTCCTGCCGGGGGCCTCGTCCGTCGACCAAGGCCTGGAAGCACGTAGCGTCCATCGTACCGACGCCAACGCGATGCGCGATACGCCGACGCATCCCGACTTGTTGCGCGACGCGGGTCAGCCCATCGTTCCGCGCGGCACGTCCGCCGGACCTTGCGCAACAGTCTTCGGCTATCTTCCCTACTGGGAGAGCGCCGCCAACGTGCGTTACGACCTGATCACGCACATCGCGTGCTTCTCCGTCGAAGTGAATGCGAATGGAACGCTTGGCAACGATCACGGCTGGCCGTGGGTCAGCGTGATCAACGACGCACATCAGGCTGGCGTCAAAGTGATCCTCGTGGCGACGCTGTTTAACGGCAGCAACATCGACACGCTGATCTCCAGCCCGACCAACAAAGCGAACTTTTTCGCCAACATCAAGGCCAAAATGCTCGAAGGCAATGCGGACGGCCTGAACATCGACTTCGAGAGTGGAACGACGTGGCAGGACGAGATCAACGACTTCATGGCGGAGTTGACGGCCTATCTCCACGCGGAGATTCCCGGAAGCGAAGTCACGATCGCCGGTCCCGCCGTCAACTGGAGCAATCGTTGGGATCTCGAAGGACTAGCGGCGAGCTGCGACGGTATCTTCATCATGGGATACGCGTTCGCCGGCAGCTGGAGCAGCGTAACGGGCGCCAATGCGCCGCTGACGGGCGGATCGATCAACATTACGGACACTGTGCTGGACGAATACGCCAGTGCATTGGCCAATCATCCGGACAAGCTGATCCTCGGCGTGCCGTATTATGGTCACGAATGGACGACGACGTCGTCATCCGCTGGGGCGACTGTATCAACGTTCGTCGGCTCGACGCGATTTCGCGATGATCAACTGGATTCGCAGACGCACGGGCGACTCTGGCATGCCACATCCCAGACGCCTTGGTATCGCTGGCAAGTCGGCGCCTCGTGGAATCAGATCTGGTATGACGACGCGGAGAGCCTGGGACTCAAGTTTGATCTCGCCGTTACCCACGGTCTGCAAGGCGTGGGAATGTGGGCGCTCAACTACGACGGCGCGCGGCCGGAACTCTGGGACGAAATCGAAGCAAGATTCGCCTGTGTACCCACTTGCTGCGACATGAATTGTGATGGCGCTGTCGATGTCGCCAATGATTTGCCGCTCTTCGTCGAGGCGTTGCTCGCGCCGGCCGCCTACATCGCGCCGCCGGGCTGCACGATCGAGCCGGCGGACACGAACGACGACCAGGCATATGACGGCCGCGACATCGACGCGTTCATTTCGGCGTTGACTTCGTAACGGAGAGACGACTTATCGGCGATCATCGGCGCCGGCTCGCATCGGCGGCAAGTATTCATCGAGCTTTGCCGCAAAGAGCGCGTAACCCTCATCATTGAAATGCAGGCCGTCTGTCGTCAATTCGCTCCGCAACTCACCTGCAACGTCAACAATTTCGCAGAAGAAATCCATGTGCCCGCAGGCATGCCGATTCGCGACTTGCAAGATGTGCTGATTGAGCGGCGGAACCAGCGGGCTGACGCCCGCGAAACGGCCGGCCGTCGGCATCTCGTTCACGATCAGAAGCGGCGTCCTCGGGGCTCCGACACGAATTGCTTCCACGACACGATCGTAGGCGTCGCAAATCTCACGCATCGAAGGCGTGCCGGTCCGCGACAGTTCCCCCAGATCATTGGCGCCGTTCTTGAAGACGATGAACGACGGTTGACAGTCAAATACCGAGATGTCGAGGCGATGGAGGACGCCGCGATCGCCGATACCGAGCCGATCGGAGGCGATTCCCCGGTTGACGAATCGCCGGCCGGGCAGGAAGCGGCCGCCGTCGAACCACTCCAAATGGGATGAGCCGACCAAAACGATGCCGCCCGGCTCGACGTTCTCCGTCTCGAATGCACGTAGCCGCTCTTGGTAATGTTTCTCGGCGTCCAGTATCTGTCGCTGCAATGACAATCCCTCTCCTCCCCGACTCGTGGGCGTCTTGGCCGTTCTCGCGTCGCCGGCGGTTACAGGCGTCGTCGATACGGAATCGCAAGTCCAGTCAACGCCGTCATAGTGTGCCGACAGTTGATGCACATTGTACCGTCCACGACTCGCGCTGCAGCAGTGGTCTTACAGCGTGATTCGAAGTCCGGGAGCGGATACACTTTGTTCCAAGGAGATCGAACACATGGAAATCGTCGAGGGCAGTCGCAGCGATCTTTCGGACATATTCGATCTCGCAACAACCGCCCTGGTTCATGATTCATTCAGTATCAAACTTCTGGAAGAGAAGCTCTTTCAGAATCCGTGTCCCGATCAGGATCAATACCGGCTTGATTTGGCCAGGGAGAACCAAGCGATTGTCGGTTTCATGCACGCCGTAACACGGCCAGCGGAATCCAGGGCGTGGCTGGGTCTGTTCGCCATCGCGCGAGCGAAACAGCGCCATAAGGCGGCTTCAGACTTGCTTC
>JAJDEC010000235.1 GCA_029259995.1 Phycisphaerae bacterium | reverse complement strand
TGCCGCGGAAGAACTCGACGAAGCCGAGCCGCATCCGGGCATTGTCGTCAGTGGGAGATTTCTCAAGATGCGCGCGGAGTTTCTCGACTTCGACTTTCAGATCGCCGGCGTTGGCATAGCGATACGTGGTTTCATTGGATGGCGTCGTTTTCAATAACTCGGCAGGTTGGTTCGTTGCCGCGGGGGCCGACTGGCCGATGCCGCCGGATACGAGAATCATGATTCCAAGAATTGTGTTTGTCATCAGACTGCCTTTCCTACTTCGGGTAGCGACTTCTTCCTGGCGTTGCCGTCCGCAATACGTCGTTTGACTTCCGGCGTCCGACCAGGACCCCATTCTATAACTTGCGGACTGATTGCCCTTCATGCTAAACGGCTTGTCGCCGTCGTGCTCTCGCCCAATTGCATGCAAGGCGTCGCGCGGACACGCCACATGGTACAATCGAATGCAGGACCGATGACCGACTTGACGAAAGCGATCGTGGATGAATCGTGTGATGTACATACTCGAAGACGATGCGGATCGCAGACGGCAGTTCAGCGCCGTCGTTAGCCAGCTCGAAATGACGATTCGCTTCTGGCACGATGCGCACGCCATGATTGCCGACGTCACTGCGGCGCCCGCAGATTGCGTGCTGATTTCGCTCGACTGCGATCTCATTCCGCCCGACGGATCCGAGAAGTGGGGCGACGGTATCGCCGTGGCCGCGCATCTTGCGAACTTCGCGCCGTTCGCTCCCGTCATCGTTCACTCGACGAATCGCGACGGCAGCCGAACAATGATATCGCTTCTGCAGGACGCCGGATGGAGCGTCCATCGCGTCGCCCCCATTGGAGAGAACTGGATTGTGCAGGATTGGCGGATTCAGGTTGAAATGTTGACGCGTCATCCGCGATAATGGGTGACGCTCGGCCGGTCATTTCGCAAAGGGACAGAATCATGAAGCCCTACACGGTCGAAATCGAAATCAACGTTCCGCGAGCGCGCGTCATCGAGCTGTTCGACGATCCCGACAATCTCGGCAAGTGGCAGAACGGCTTCCACAGCTTCGCCCGACTCAGCGGCAAACCCGGTCAACCAGGCTCGACGTCCAAGATCGTCTTCATGAACGGCAAGCGCCGGATGGAGTTGCTCGAGACCGTCACACTGCGGAATCTGCCTGACGAATTCAACGGAACCTACGAATGGACGTCGGGAAAAAACTCGCTTCGAAACCAGTTCATTGAACTCGGCCCGAATCGCACGAAATGGGTAAGCACGTGCGAGTACGAATTCCGCAGCCTGCCGTTGAAGATCATGGGCGCATTGATGCCCGGCATGTTCCGCAAACAGAACATAAAGTTTCTGCAGAACTTCAAGGCGTTCTGCGAAGAAGGTCGCGACGTGCGCACGAACACGTGATCCGCGCCGGCGCCGAGGCTGCGCTGCCATCGGATAACTCGCCCCCAACGCGATGTGTGGTCCCGGCTAATAGCCGGGACAGTACGCACCGTTTCGCCGCCTGACATGCTGTACAGGAGTGGATTCGTGACGCCCGGGTATCCGGCGAAAGCGCCCCTTCCCCCAAAAACCGACATCTGTCTAAGTTGCACCATCCGACGATCGACTTCCAAACGCCCGTTAGCCGGAATCGGCGACACACGAACCAACAGAAACCCGCGCAACCCGCAATTCTGTTCGCGCGCATTTTCCTTGATTTCGCCCAAATGCGTGTCATAATCTTCAGTATCAGAAGAGCGGTGGGTGTCTGCCATGGAGCGTAGACCCGGCTGCTGTTCGCACCCCTCCCGATGGTCTCTTCTGACCAGTTGCTAACTCATATGTGCTAAATCCAAAGGAGCGGTGGGTGTCTGGCCCGGCGTGTTGCCGAGTCAGAAGATTCGCCCATACCGATTTCCTCCTTTGAAAATTGCAGTCGGCGAGCTTTGGCGAGCGATCGTTCAAGTCTGGCGCGGACTGCGCGGAGAGGAGAATCTCTATGTTCGCGGGTAAGTTTCGACAGCTTCTACTGTGTTGTGTTGTGTCGGCGATGTCGACGTCCGGCGCCATGGCATCCGTCTTTTCGGTCGACTGGATGCAGTTGCAGCCGACACCGTTCAATTCGGCTCCGCCGTTTAACGGCACCTACAACCTGCCGGGCATCGGCAACGTGCAGATGGCCTATACGGCACACGGCGACTTTACAGAATCTCGACTCGCCGTCCCCGCACTTCAGAACGGCTCGCTCAGCTACGCCGGTGACACGTATCAATGGGGACCGCAGGAAGTCCTCGCCCGAACCAACTTCGCATTCTCCGGCGTCACGAACAGCGCCTGGTTTGTGACGTTTACGTTTCCGAACACGATCCCTGCGGGAGATCTGGTCCTCGGCGTGACGGGCCTCGGTCGACGAAACCCGACGAATCCCGGCGAGACGTTCGTTGACACGACGACGCTGCTCACGGTTGCGCAGAATGGAACCCACTTCGGCGACTGGACCGGTGCACAGAACTACGGTCCGACGCTCTTCACGCCTGCCGCCGGCAGCTTCACGATGATCAACTCCCTCACGGGCAACGGCGGCGCCGATCCCTGGTGGAACACGGGCCTCGCCCTGGTTCGCATCGATGACGCCGTCAGTTCGCTGACCGTGCGGATCGATCAGACCTCCGGCGATGGAATGGGGCTGAACATCGGTCGCATCGTCCCCGAGCCTGGTACGCTCGGCCTGCTTCTGACGGGCGGATTGTGCACGCTGGTTCGACGGCGTCGCTGATCCGTGGCTGATCGAAAACATCATTGACGTTGCCCGATTGTGTCGCAGTCCGGCAACGTCTCCATTGCGAATGGGCTCGGTTGGAAGTGGGGGCGCCGAGCCCATTCCGCATTCTGTAATTCGGCCGGAACGCGTGCGATGACGTGTTGATCTGAGTTTGAACGCGGAATCAATCGTTGAGTGTGGCGCAGACGACTCGTCCGCGGCGACCCGGCCATTGGAAGGTTCCACACGATGAATCAACCCCATTGCGTATTTAGCCCAACGCCGCCGCCTGCGCCTTCTTGAAGTGCTTCGCCTCGCTCCCCTCATAGCACCACGGCAACGATGTAATTCGATTGTTGAGAAACCTGAACGCCTCCGCCGCCGACTTCGGGCTGCCGCAGCGCCACATTCCGTGCGCGAAGTAGTTGTACGCGCTGATCGCGTTTGGCGAATTTTTCGGCGGATCGATTTTCATCTGTTGATAGGCGTTGAAGATGTCGGCGCGGACCTTCGGATCGCGATAGTATCGATCCATCCCTTCATCGTCGCCCTGCATGGGGCCTTCCTGAATCGCCTGCTCCAGATGTGCCGCCGGAATCAACTCGTATCGCAGGCTGCCCATCGGCAGATTTGCCGTCGCGTTCCGGACAAACGCCCACATGATCTCCTCGGAACCGTGCCACTTTTCGCAGTTATATTGAAGCATCCGGCTGTGGCCGCTGACGTCATGCGGATTTCGACGCACGAGTTTGCCGAAGCGCTGTTCAACAATCTCGCGATCCAACTCAAGACCAATGCCAGATTGAATCAGGGAGCACCAGGGTGTCGGATCGCTGGGGGCGATCTTCGTGGCGAGCCGCAAGTGATGTTCGGCGCGGGTCAGCGTTTCGTGAAATGCCTCAAACATCTTCTCGCTGACTGTCATGGCGCGACCGCTCCCGCGGATCTCCCATGCGACATGGATCAGCGCCGTACCGGCAACGAGATGGGGCGCCGACTTTTTGGGTTCTGCCGCCAGCCAGTTCTCGACCCATGTGGGGAGCTTCTTCGTCACAGAGGCCAGCCCGACGAGATTGCCGCGACGATCCCAGTTCTTGCCTGCCTTGGCGAGTGCATCGTGCAGCGGCGCCCAGTTTCCGCGTGACAAGTCCTTCAGGATCACTGCATCATCCGGATGCATCCAATGCGGTTCGCGCGTCAATCCGCGGCCATGATAGCGCTCGAACAGCCCCATGATTCCCCAGATCGTCTTGTACAGCAGCTGCATAGTTTGCTCCGGCCGGAATTCGCTTGATTCTCGATCGAGTTCACGCGCTCGCTCGATCGCGGCCCTGTCTCCCCGTCAAGGCAAGCGATGCGCACGCTCAAGACAAGGAATATCTCGGAATGAAACCAGGATTTCAAGGGTGTTGAAGCCGAACAAGGTGTGCGGCGACGGAACGGGTATTCCGTGTCCGCCCGCATCGCTCAGACGAATCGACCGCCCGCCGAGGCAAACGCATCCCAATCTTCCCGTGTCGGATAGCTGAAGTAGCTCTGTTCCAGCCCGTCTCGGGGTGCCGAACGCGACAAGTCGCCGCTGCGCAGCATTGCCGCCGCGTCGTTCGTCGCCTCGAAACTCAACACGAAGCAAAGGCGATAGAGTCGACTCAACGTGTCGCCGGGAAAAATCGGCAGCCATTTACGTGCCAGTACCGCGCCGCCGTCGATCTCCGGTGTCATGCGATGAACACTGGCGCCAACGAACGAGGCTCCCATCTGCACGGCTCGAAAGACCGGCAGAATTCCGCCGAACGAAGGAAGCAGGGAGGAATGTCGGTTAATACACGCGACCTTTGGCAACTCGAGCAGTTCACGTTTGAAGATCGGCGTGCAGGATGACACGATGACGTCAGGATCCAGCGTGCGCGCATAGTCGTGAAACTCGGGCGTGTTCACCTGGCTCACGATTCGATGGGGCAGATCGTATCGCTCGCACACCCCGCGGACGGATCCGTCGCGTTCGCCGCGAATGAACGTCGGCAATCGGCCGATCATCCGGGCGGATACCGACTTGAATCCCAATCCTGCAAACTGACGAACGCCCATCCGCCGCCATTGACGAATCATGTAACGCTGAAGCGGACCGCCGCCGCGCAATCTGACGACAGCCACGCCCACAATGTTCAGGTGCTCGCACTCCCTGATCAGCCGCGCGAGATACATCGGATGATGAAAGGGCGTCTCGTCGAGCATGACCAACGCCCGCAAGGGAGCTCGCATCAGGGGCGGATTCGTGGCAACGATGTCCATATCATTCGTGCGATCGAAGGGCGATGATGCTGTTGCAATTCCGCTGTGGATTTCCGTCGTTGACGCATGTCCAGTGCAACTTGTGATTGTCTGGCTTGCGACGCGGGCCCGTTTTCTCAATTCGCCCGACGGCCTGGCGCCGTCAACGGCGCTTTCGTGAGAATTCGGCGTGTGCTGCGAAAGGCATCGATAGCACGCGCGCCGCCATCCCGACGATTCGAGTTCGGCGAACAGTGTGTCGTCGCAAAGCGTGCGCAGTTCCTCACGTCGCGCCGGTTGAATCACGTAGTCGCGCAGGTCGGCGTCAAGGAATACTTCGTCTTGCCGACCCGAGATGTCGCAGGGATGTAGTAACAGCTCGACAATGCCCGCGTCCTGCGGCAGCGCCGCCAGCCCCGCGCGAATCGTCGCGGCGTTCATGAATCCCGTGTAGCCGATACCGACGAACCAGTCGTTTGAGGCTACGCCATATCGCGCCGCCGTCCGGTGATTCCGGATCGCCATCCCGTCGAGCAGGGCGATCTTCGCGACATTGGCCGCGTACCAGCCATGCAGATGCTTCGACAGCGAACGAACGACGTACGGTTTTTCGCGAGGCAGCCGAACGAACGGGATCCCGTATTCGCAGGCCAGCCGACAGGTGATCTCGAAGATCGCGGGAATTCCGTGGCTGTGCTGATGCGAGTTGAGATGATCGATCGATCCCAGCGATTCCAAGGCGCGCTCGATCTGATCGCGATAGTCCGCCTCGATTTCGTAACGCAGTTTCTCGGATCGGGATCGCCGCCATAGTCCGACGAACTTGTGTCGATAGGTGCCGCCCGCATCACACAGGACCTCGGACTTGCCGACTTGCCGTCGCGTGCTTTGCCCTTCAACGATGTTCAGATGCAGACCCACGCCCAGATTCGGGCACGCCGGAATGACGTCGTTGATCGCCGCCTCAAACGCCGTCCCGTTGACCCGAATGCAGGTGCTCGTGAGATAACCGCGCGTCGCGGCGATGCGAATCCCTTCGTTGAACGACGTGGACAGACCAAGATCGTCGGCGTGGACGATCAGCGTGCGTTCCCGCGGTTCTTTGCGTTCCGCATTCGCGTCGGAGGCTTCCATGTATACTAAAGTCGGAGAATCGGCCGCAGATGCTGGAGCCCGTGTGATTTACCGCGTTTGCACCAGCAGCCGGTGGTGAAAGTGCTTCGAGACCAGCGGCGCGACAGTTCGCGTCAGATCGAGGGAGCGAAACGGAGGCGAATCCTAAAGATTCGCTGAGTTTCGTGTAAGAAGAGCTGGCGTGAAATGGCCGTCGATGGACCGAATGACTTTTGCCACCGGCTGCTAGACCCGCGATTCCAGGATCGCCCGACAACGCCGCAGATGATCCGCCTGCTCGTCGTCATAGATCGCGTCGCGCAGATCGACGAGATAGAAGTCCGTGTCCATGATCTTCGCGCCGCGTAGATCGGCGCCGCGAAGATTGGCCTTGCGAATCTCTTCCGGCGCGAGGAAGTTCTGCTCGTCGAATTCGTCCGTGTAGAACCCCGTGCGGCTCCCCTCGCTTGCCAGCGGGCTGCCGACCAGACCGCTCCGTGATGAGCCGGCGTGAAAGCTCGCCTGCCGCAGATCGGCGTTCGTCAGGTCGGCATTTTCCCATTCAACATCCGCCAGCCCTGTTCTCGAAAGGTCCGCGCCGCTGAAGGACGCTCTCGGCATGACGGATCCGGTCAACAGCGCCCCGGACAAGTCCGCCGCTCGAAAGTCCGCGTCGGGCATTTCCTGGTATTCGAGATTGCAGCGGCGAAGTTGTGCACTTCGAAACATCGCGCCGACGAGCCGCGCTTCCGTCAGATCGTGGTCGTGCAGAATGGCGTTGTCCAGGCAGGCCGACGAAAAGTCGGCGTTGGCGATTCGTGCGTGACTGAACCTCGCGCCGCTCAGGTTGGCCCGCACAAATGAGGCGTCGGTCAGCTGCGCCAGGCTGAAATCCGCATCCTGAAGCAGCGCACCTTCAAGACTCACGCCCGTCATCTCGCACTCAGAAAAGGATGCGTAATTTGCCCGAACAAAGGAAAGATCGGCGCTGCCGAATTCGGCGCCCCGGAAGTCGATGCCGTGCAGGAGGGCTCCGTGAAGATTCGCATTCAGAAACAGTGCATGCGACGCCTGCGCAGCTTCCAGCACGGCGTCCGACAGGTCCGCGCCCGAAAGATCAGCCCGGTCCAATCTTGCATGCGGCATTCGAAGGCGGGCCCAATGCGCGCCCGGCAACCAGGCGCCGGCCAGATCGGGCCGCGAATCATCATCCGGAAGCCAGCCTGTGCGCGACGCGTTGAGAAGACTCGCCGTCGTCGCGTGCGAGCGGGCCTGTTTCGGGTCGGCAAGAATGCTGGTCAGGCGACGAAGGCATCGCGAATTTGGCGCGATGGCGTCGCCGATCGATTCAATGCATGCATGATCGAAGCCCTGCGCCAGATACGTCGGTGGTCGTCGACTATTGAGATCCAGCAGCACGCGCTCAGTCGCCAGCAACCGCCGCGTTACATCATGCCTGAGTGACTGGATTACGCGCGGTTGGCAGGCTGACGACATCAGGCGCAACAGGGGCTTGTCGGGAAAATCCGAAACGTGGTCGCAGAACATTGCTGCCAGGGCATGCGCCCGTGCATCTTCCCGTTGACGTGTGTTGCACAATTCCCCATCCAGAAACCGCACAAGCGCTGAACGGACCGTATCGATCGTCTGATCATTCGCAAACGCATCGAGCACGATGCGCGTGAGCAAAGGCGCCCCCGCAAGCTCGGCGATATCCGGACATCGATTCAGCCGATCCATGACCGAGGCGCACTGCGGCTTGTGGCGGGCCAGCAGGTACTCGATCCACTCATCCTGAGTCCATGGCGCCAGCCTGAGTCGTGCAAGATCGTCGTCGTTCGATTTGAAACACCCGACAGAGCTCGAATAGAAGACCAAAGAATGCGAGCTCAATCCCCTGGACGGACGCGATTGCGCATCATCAATGAACTCAACGTGCAACCCCTCCGGAATCATCGCGGCGATGTGCCGAAGCGCCGTTGTCTTGCCGCTGCCGGGCCCGCCCTGAATCGCGACGCTTCCGCGCACGCCCGGTTTCAGCATTGGCGCAACGACGCCGTCGAGCAGGCGCTTGTGGCCCGTCGTCGAGTTTCGTACCGACGGAATGACGATGGCTTTCTTCGGCGTCATCATCGCAGAGTCTCGCCAACAGAATTGAGCATCGGGCAGTCACCGATTTGGATCCGGCCCGCCGCACTCGCATACCAATACGGGCCTGAACCGATCGATTCAGGCTGATCCGCAGGGGCGATGTGTCGCACAACGTGCGACAGGTAAGAGGGCCGATGACGCTAGTCTACGGATTTGCCCGGGCGATTGCGAGTATTTTCTTGTGCCGTGCGACCGATTGAGAGCCGATTCCTGATCCGACAGGGCAGACGAATGTCGGGTGGAAGTGGGGTCAATTCCCCTGTTTGTCGAAGCCGTCCGCCGTTCCTTTCGCCTCGGGCGCGAGTGCGCGATCAAGTTTCCTGGTCTCGGATTCAACCATGGATTCAAGGCCCTCTGCCTCTGATTCCTTGCCGCCATTCTCCCGAAATCGCATTACTGACTGCCGGGCCTGCTCAATCATGTCTGTCGGGCTCGCGCAGGTCGAGTCCCCTTCGGTACTAGCTCGACGCGAACTTGTGATTCCAGGACGATGCCGTCGGTTCGATTCACATCAATTCCGAATTACGTCGAATCGCCTTGTCCGCCAACAGTTCACTCTGTTTCAATTCGCCCGAAGGAAACACAAAATCGAATCGGTGCTTACTGACCGTCAACGCCATGATCCGTGTCCAAAAGTGATCCGGTGTTACCGAGAGGAAATGGTTACAGATTTCGCTGGCCGCTTGTGCGTGGCCGAGGGCATCATTTGACAACCCCATGGAAAGGGCTCGCGACGCCGGCGCTGAAACGGAGCTCATTGACTCAAAGCGAAGTGTGAGATCGGCAGGATCGGCATTCACGTCCGCCTCGGAAAGTTTCAGAGTCTTACGGTGTTAATCGAGTGAATCCGCCATGCGGTCCATTCCGTCAAATGTATGAGATTTCTCACGCTAAACTTTGCGGGCTAGGGGCCTGCAGTTGACCTGTTCGACAGCATCGCAATTCGGAATTCTCAATCATTGGTCCCGCCGTCTTGGCTTCTCGCCCCCAACTTCGATCCTTGCGAATCTTCATGGTTTCGAACAGCCAAATCGGCGGATCATGCGCGCGAAGCGCAACTGTAGTACTCGTCGGCGCACGAGCGAATTTCGGGATCGATTGATACACGCTGATTTGCGGTTTGGGCGAAGGTCGTCTGCCGTTGTTGGTGCTCTGGCCCTGAAATAACCTTCGCTGAAAGTGATAGCCAATAAAGGCGTCATCGTTACAGGTGTGCCTGAACGATTGACAGTTTAGGTTCCGGAGGATTCGCCGGCAATGACCTCAGCTCGCTTTTCTGCCACCGCCGCCGAAAACCGGGCGGCGATTTCTGCGGGACCACCCAGCCTCTGGAATCTCTCGATCAGAGCCTCAATCGAATCCAGTGTGCCGCTTGCAGATTCAAGGTTCCTGCTCTTCATATGACAATTCAACATCTTGAAACTGGCTGCAATCAGCAATCCCGTGTCGCTCAGGCTGTCGGGGAGTTGTTCACAGAGCTGCGAGGCCGCTTCGACATGTCGCGCGCAATAGTCGCACATGCGTGATCTGACTCGTTCAACGTCGCTAAGCCGCGTCAGTCGGTTTAGTGCCGATGATAGTGAGATCAGGTAGTTGATTTCGCGCGGGTATCGATCGACAAGACGTTCCAATTCGCTCGTGGCGTCTATAAGATCGGTTGCGGCACCTTCAGTATCGCCATGACCCTGTCGTGCCATTCCCCGGCGCGTAAGGGACAGCGCCCGGTCTGCCTCGCGAAACGGATTGCCGGGAAACGACGCTACGAGATCGTCTGCAATTCGAATAAGTTCTGTCGCGCTCGTTTCGGCAATCTCATAGTCGCCCGTGCCGAGCATTGCCCGCGTGCGAATTTCGTAGGCGCCCCATTTGTAGATCTTGATTGAATAATCTGAACCATCTAGTGCCTCAAGATGATCGGCAATCTCAATGGCCCGGCTTGTCAAGTCGAATGCCTCTTCGTTAGAGATGTCGATCACAAGGGTGTCGGCGAGTTCCTTGTATGCTCTGATCAGCAGCGTCCATTGGTAGAAATTGCGAGGATTGTCTGCGCATCGTTTTTCGTAATCCCTGACGACCTCCCTCAACTTTGCGGCTGATTCCTCGGATCGACCCTCGCTGTCAAGCAGCAAGCCGTGAAGCCTCCGGGCTTCGGGCTCGAATTCGGCGCAATCCACCTCTTCCAAGTACCGAAACGCCGTCTCGTGATTTCGAAGGTTTCCGAGGCGTGCTGCCGCGTCCAGTGCTAGCTGGCAGCGTTCTTTCGGGTCAGTTGCAACCCGCATTCCCTCCTGCAGATGCGTCATGCAATCTTCGCCATCTGAGACTTTCGCGAGCAATCGATGTGCTCTGGCGGTTTCATTGGGCAAATCGGCGGCGACGTCGAGTATCTTGTTCGCATAGCCCCTTGCATCTTCGCGACGTCCCTCCGCGATTGCCACGCCGCACTGTCGTGAAAGCATCAGGCAAAGTGTCGATCGCGCATTCTCATTCGATTCAACCAGTGGGACAAGGCGGTCCAGTTTTTGAGTTAGCGACGCAAGTCGGTCCTTTCGATCTGCATAATCACGAGTGGCGTAGTCGACTTCGTCCATGATTTCGCCCACGGTACTCAGTGAAAGATCGCCTGCTTTCTGCGCTTTCAGCCTCTCGACATTGGCTCGCAACGCCTGCTCTTGCGCACGAAACCAGTACCAAGTGCTGACGCCACTCGCGGCGGCGAGGATGGCGAAAAAAGCAACCGCCACCAGCGCCTGCACGCGATACCGATAAATCGTCCGGCGCAACAGGTAGAACCGATCCGCCCGCGCCTCGATCGGTTCTCCGCGCAACGCGCGTTCCAGATCGTCGGCCAGTTCTGCGGCGCTCTGGTAACGTCGCTCTCGATCCTTCTCCAGCGCCTTCATGACGATCGCATCGAGATCGCCTTTGAGCGCAGGTCGGACCGCGAATGGTCGCTTGGGCTCCACATCGCTGATCGCACGAATCGCCGTCGGAATCGCCATGCCCGCGACACGATGGGGTAACTGACGGCAAAGCAATTCATACAGCATGACGCCAAGCGAATACACGTCGCTGCGAATGTCCAGTTCGCCGGCGGGGCCGCTCACCTGTTCCGGGCTCATATAGGCCAGCGTGCCGACGAGATGATGCGACATCGACGTGGCGGCAGTCGTCGAGGCGTCCGGATCGATCAATCGCGACAGCCCGAAGTCGAGCACCTTCGGCGCGCCGTCCGACGCGATCATCACGTTCGTCGGTTTCAGATCGCAATGGATGACACCGCGCTGATGCGCGTGATTCATGGCCCGACAGACATCGACGAATTGCCGGAGGGCTTGGCGACCCGTCTCTGAGCTCAGATCGACATCCCCGGCGTCCTGCATGCAGTCCTTGAACGTGCGTCCGTCAACGAACTCCATCGCAAAGAAGGGGGATCCGTCGGACGTCGTGCCTGCGTCGTACAAGTCCGCAATATTCGGATGTCGCAATCGAAGCAGCGTATCGATCTCGCGACGAAACAGCCGATCGGCCGGGGCACTCACGCCAATGCCGCCCCGGATCACTTTTACGGCCACAGGGCGACGCGTGCCCGTCTGTTCGCCCGCGAAGACGACGCCCATGCCGCCGGCGCCCAGAAGGCGATCGATTTCATATCCGGATATGTTCGGTGCGGGAAAGCTCGGCACGATACTCGCTGTCATGTCGAGAAACAGACAGCAGATTCCAGAGCTTCCGCATTCCGATGGGTCCAGCAGCCGATCGAACGCCGCCGGCGAGCCGTGGTGCATCGCCTCCAACGCGGCCTCAATCTGCTCGGGCGTCGGCTCTTGCTTCGGTATTTCAGACGGCGGATTCATCGACGACTCCCCGCATTCCCGCAATCGCATTGTCAGGTCGCATCCGGCCCGTTGACAGACGCAGGCGCCCGCTTCTCCCCTTCAAGCAGGCATGTCTCCTCGCACGGCTCGAACGTGTCGTGACTTGAGGCGGCGGATCATTCGCTTTTCGAATCAACGGCAACGGCTTCGTGACTCCGCAATGCAGGCCGCTGCGTCAGTCTGAACTCTTCATGGACCAACCGATCGAGCACATCCGCCCGTTCCCCGTCGCCGCCCTTGCGCCGAAAATTCTCGGCGGCAGTCTTGGCAAGGCGAATATGGTTGTCTGTGAATTGAATGCCGAAGTCGCGCTCGGCGGCCGACAGGCGCAGCGTCAATTGAACAATCGAATCCTCAATGGACGGATCGTCGGGATCGAGCGCCGTGAGTCGAAGATAAGTGTCCACGGACCTGCATCCGTATTCGAGCAACATGTCCACGTCTTCGCGGCTTTCCGCAATCTGCACGGCGAGCAAGTAACACTTTGCAAACCGCTCCTGATAATCCCGCTCTGGGCGCCTTCCGGAATCGCTGACACTTTCCAGATGCTCGATGGCCCGAAGCACCCGCCGATTCGCCAGGTCGAATTCATCGAGCCCCAGCGCCGCCTGCGCAAATCTGATTTCGGAGTCCGTGCGCTCGATTTGCCATGTCGGCGCCTCATACTGAATTCGATAGACGCGCTCGCTGTTCAGAAACATCAGCCTGGCGGCTTCCTTGGCTTCATCGAGTTCCCCGTGAAGCATGTGATAGTCGCAGATTAACATGTGAATCTTCGACGTTGCCAGCATCGTGGGCACATGAAACGGCTTGAGTTCGAGCAGTTGATCAGAGAGCTGTCGTGCCTGCAACGCGAGTGAAAACGCCTCTTTGCGTTCTCCGACCTGATAGAGGAAGCTCGCCTGACATTGTTGCGCCAACAACAATCGGTACTTGTGCAGATAAGGCCTGGAATTGCCGTCGACGCGTTTGGCCGCGGCGATCCGCGACGTACGGAACGCCCTGCGTGCTTCGTCCAGTCGATCAAGCCCGAGATATGCCCTGCCGACGACCACGCCTCGTTCGATATCAGATTGGAAGCAATCGATCGATTCGAGGACGCCGAGGGCTTCGGCGTATCGACCTTCGTCCATGAGAACCGTCGCGAAGAGCCTCGTCAGATAGCATTTTTCCTTCTTGACGAGTTCGAATGCCATGGCCGCCTCGTAGTGCGGGCGAGCCTCGTTGGCGGATACCAGATCGCAATAGAGGATGTGTGCGTCAGCGGCCCACGTGGAGTCCGGCGGCGCCGACGCCAGGAGTTGTTCAAGCAACTCACGAGATCGGGATAACTGCCCCTTGGATTTGGCCAGTCGCGCCTGCATCTCGAGCAGCGTCCAACGGATGTACTTCAGGTCCGGATCCATCTCGATCGTGTCTGTCAACCTCTGTAACTGCGCCTCCAGGCGTTCTATCTTCTTGGGTTGATTGATCGTTTCAGTCGTCACTTCATAGATCTCGTCCATTAGTTCGCCGATAGTCGAGATCGCCGTATTGCCCACGTTCTGGGCCCGCGCAGCTTCGCGCTGCGACCGAATCCAGAACCCCGTGCTGATCGCCGTCGCGGCGGCAAGCACCACGAAGAACGCCGCTGCGACGCCCGCCTGCACACGATATCGATAGAGTGTCCTGCGCAGCAGGTAGAACCGATCCGTCTGGGCTTCGATCGGTTCGCCGCGCAATGCCCGCTCCAGATCGTCCGCCAGCTCGCCCGCGCTTTGATACCGGCGTTCGCGATCCTTCTCGAGAGACTTCATCACGATCGCATCGAGATCGCCGCGCAACGCCGGCCGAATGAGCGCCGGCCGCTTCGGTTCTCTCTCGCTGATCATCCTCACGGCGGCCGGAATCGACAGGCCGCTGATGCGATGGGGAGACTTTCCGCAGACCAACTCGTACAACATGACGCCCAGCGAATACACGTCTGTGCGGATGTCCAGATCACCGATCGATCCGTTGATCTGTTCCGGGCTCATGTACGCAAGCGTACCGGCGAGATGATGCGACGCCGATGCGGCAACGATCGTCGAAACGTCCGAATCGATCAATCGCGAAAGGCCGAAGTCCAGCACCTTCGGCGCGCCGTCCGATCCGATCATGACGTTCGTCGGTTTCAAATCGCAGTGAATCACGCCACGCTGATGCGCATGGTTCATGGCGCGGCAGACATCAACGAACTGCCGAATCGCCGCGCGTCCCGCCTCGGTTTTCAGATCGACGTCGCCCGCGTCCTGAATGCTCTCTTTGAATGTCTGCCCGTCCACGAATTCCATCGCGAAGAAGGGCGCGCCGTCGGACGTTGTCCCGGCATCGTACAGGTCGGCAATATTCGGATGGCGAAGCCTGACAAGCGTATCGACCTCGCGTCGAAACAGCCGATCGGCCGGTGCGCCGACGCCATAGCCACCTCGAATCACTTTCACGGCGACCGCCCGATGGGTACTGATCTGTTCCGCCGCAAAAACAACGCCCATGCCGCCGGCGCCGAGCAGTCGATCAATCTGATAACCGGAGATCGTGGGGGCGGCGACTTCCATCGCCGAACGTGCCGTCATGTCCAGAAACAGTCCGCAGATCCCCGAACTGGCTTCTTCGGATGCGTCGAGCAGACGATCAAACGCCTCCGGCGATCCGCGATGCATCGCGTCGAGCGCCGCTTCAATCTCGCCGGGCGTCGGCTCGTGGATCGAGTTTTCACGCGTCGGCTGCATCGGCCTCTCCAAGCTGGCTCGACCCCGTGATATTGCGCCGCAGAGTCTTCATCGCGCGAAACAGCAGCATTGACGCCGCCGGCCTGTTCAGCCCCATCTTCTCCGCCACTTCACTCATCGACAGCTGATCAATGACCGAAAACGTGATCACGTTGCGATGCGACTCCTTCAATGCGGCCAGTTGAACAAGCAGGCGATGTGTCTGCTCGCGACGCGACGCGATTGCCCCCGGCGAGATTCCGCTTGCGCTCAGCAGGTTTCGCAGTACATCCGCCGATGAGCCCTCGCCCATCGCCACGTCGAGCGAGACCGGTTGGCGATTCATCCGTCGCGGATCTTTCGAAAGATACGTGGCGACTTGGCGCGTCACGATCGTTGATGAGAAGGACCGTAAAGTCGCGACTGTCGGCTCGCGCAGCGTTGTCAGTCCCTCGGAAATCGCCGTCAGTGAGTCCTGAACGAGATCATCGACGTCCTGCGCGCGCATCCCCGTC
>JAJDEC010000234.1 GCA_029259995.1 Phycisphaerae bacterium | reverse complement strand
GAATGGGGGCTTTTCACACGCCGACCCCGCCGGACTCCTGCGTCCGAAACAAAACGGCCAACTGGGTGTGTTCAATCGTGTGGAACGGTCTACCCGCCGTTACACGACAGGTGACACGCCTGAGTCGCATTCAGCGAATCTTTCGACCTCTCGACTCAGAACGCCGGGGCGAGATCCTCCGCGTTCTCAAGAAACATCTTGATCGCGCCCTCCATCTCCGAAATTCTCACCCGAATGCGATACGTCGAGCCCGTCTCCGGCATCTGATGCGGCGTCAGATCCTGCTTGACGGCTTCATAGAAGAGGAGCTCTCGTGACGATCCCTGCCCTTTGACGTTCACGCGATGGATTCGGCCATGCTCCTTGCTGATCTCATTGGCGACGCCCTCGACTTTGACTTCGACAACGACAACCTTGTCTTTCAACTTGTCCGTGACGTCGGAGAGTTTCGTCAGTTCAGATTCCGGCATCATGTTCAACGCACAGGACGCGATCCAGCGCTTCGATTCCTGAATCGGCCACAACATGACGTCGTCCATCTCTCCCGAGCCCGACGCCCCGCCGTCGTCGGCCCCGTTGAGCCCGACACTGTACAGAATGGGTTCTTCTCCCATCAGCAGATACACGAGCGGGCTGCCGCTGTAGATGTCCTCGCCGACGCTGTTCACGACTTTGCTTCCAAGTTCCTTCAGTTCCTTGGGCCAGCTTCCATGCTTCGCCTTGTACGCAAACAACTCCGCAACGACGATCGCGCCCCGGCGCTCAACTTCCGCCCGGCCCGCATTCGCATAAAGCCCCGTCAGCCGGCCGCCGCCGCCCATGAGCAGGCCCTTGTTCAATTTCGTCGCATTCGCCATTCCATCGAAGGCACTCCGAATTCCATTCAGCTTCTCCGCGGAATAACGGCCGACGAATTGACGCCGAATCTCCTGATACCCGCCGAGAATCGCGTGGCCCGAGCCCTCCGGATCCGTCTCCAAACGGGCGCCGATCCCGAAGCGATTGCCGCCGCCCATCGTCTGCCCCGTGATGTCGCGATATCGATTGCCATCGAACGTGCCCTTGCCGCCGCCGGGCGCCGTGAAGATGTACTGCAATCCGTCCAGCCACTTGGCGCACTCGCCCGACATCGCCGGCGCGCAAACCACTTCGTCGCCGTCAACCTTTCGCAGCAACTTGGACACTTTCGACGCGTTGCCCTCATTCAGAATGCCATGTGCGAACGCCCAGCGAATGTTGCGATACGCTTCGAGCCGAATATCGATGGCGGCCGCCTGCTCTTCAATGCTCAGGCTCTCGCGCATCTGGCCCGCCGTCCGGAGATTCGACTCGATTGCCGAGCGCATTCGATTGATCGAAATCCCTTGATCCGTCACTTGCCACGCACCTTCGAAAAGACCTTGGCAACACTCACGTTGATATTGCGTGTACGGATAACGAAGCGAGACGAGGCAACTGCCCTTGCCGCTGCCGGAAAGATTGACAGGCGAGACCAGCCAGCTTCGTTTCGCCGCATCGCGATATTGCCTGAGCACATCCTTGGTGCGATCGTAGGAGCCGTTCCAGCCGCTATGAAACTCCGGACGCCACGGCCCCGGCCCCGGTGGCCACGCCCCCGCTCCATCGATGCTCATCCCCGCGGCGGCGCGCTCATGCGCCGGCATGGAGATCATCCCGAAAAACTTCGGCCAGTCCGCGTCATCAACGCTTGAACCGTCCAGATGCGGCATGAACTCGGCGTAGGCGGCATACGCATTGTCAGACGACGATGCGCTCGGCGACGCCTTCTTGTACCACGAGACATAGTTGATCGTCCGCTTGAAATCCGGCGCGTCCGGGAATTCCGCCGCATGACTCGATACGACGGCGCATGAAAGTACGAAAACGCAGACAATTGATTGCTTCATGATTCCTCACTTCGGGCTTGCACGCTTGGTGTCAATCGGACAGTCGCGCGTTCCTGACCTGGCTCGCCAGCGGGCGGATCGATCCCCTCAATCAGGCGATTCGGCGGCCCCTGGCGCTACGGCACCGGATCATATCCGCTGCCGCCGAAAGGATGACAACGGGCAATCCGTTTGACGCCCATCCATCCCCCGCGCCACGCCCCGTATCGACGCACCGCCTCGATCGCGAATTCGCTGCACGTCGGCAGATAACGACAACTCCCCCACAAGAGGGGCCGGATCCCGTATTGATACGCCCGGATAAACGCGATCACAAGATTGGCCGCAAATCGTCGCATGGATTCTGATTTCTACTGAGCATGCGTCGCGGACCATTGGGTGCCATGCTTGCCCCCAATGGCAAGCATGCAGGTACCGAGCGACGCATCAACTCAATCCGCCCGCTGCCTTACTTCGCGCACTTGTCGCAAAGAAACGCCAGTCGATAAAACGTCCGCCCTTCGCGCTCGTACTTGATTTCGAAATTCGTCTTGATGTCTTCGCCGACAATCCCGAAATTCTCGTCGACCCATTCCGTCTGCGCGAGCCCCTCAGCCCCCAGTGTCACTTCGCGAATCTGCTCGAAATACTCTGCATGATCCGTCTGTATCGCCAGTCGCGCGCCCGGCTTCATCGCCCGCACGGCCGCCTGAATAAACGCCGGCTGAATCAATCGCCGACGATGATGCCGCTTCTTCGGCCACGGATCCGGATGATAAATGTGCAGCGCGTCCAGGCAGTTCTCGGCCAGTCGATGCACGACAAAGTGCTTTGCATCGTCCCGCATGACGCGCACATTCGTCAGTCCCCAACGGGCCATTCGATCGGCGGCGTACTTATAGAATTTATTGGCCCATTCGATGCCGAGAAAGTTGCGCTCGGGATGCGCCTTCGCCTGCCGAAGCAGAAACGTCCCTTTGCCGATGCCGATTTCCAGTTCAATCGGCGCGTCCTGCACAAAGAGCTCGCGCAGATCCGTCAATTCCGGCAGCGCCTCGACGTTGACAGTGATGGCATTCATTGTCGTCACAGGGCCGATTATACCGCATAGACAAACGCGGTCATGTCTCGCCCCCGTCGTTCGCGGACCTCGGAATTCCAGCGCCTACCGCGACAGGAGCGTCCAATGAGCATTTCCGGAGGTTCAAGAAAGGGCACCTGCTCGACGGACGTGTGTCCGCCGAACAGGTGCAGGAAGTAGGGAAAGGGGGAAGAGATTCGATGCCGCCTGCTGACGCCCCGCGCGTCCCTGCGCGACGGCGTCCATTGAGCGCTGAATATCGTGCCAGGCGAGCCGTCGTCGAATCTGACAGCTCGCCGAGTGTTTGAGTTCTTTCGTCAACAGATATAAAGCAAGTCGCGTGCCAACATTCGAATCCGGCCTGTTGCGTCACGAAGGAGCGCGTCGCACGACAGATACGAAGTGATCCGTGCAACCACGCACAACTCGCTGTGCGATTCCGACCACTGCCCTAATCAACGGCAGACTTCTTGTCGCGCTTGAACAGCCACGAGAACTCTTCCATCCGCAACAGCAATCCCACAACGAAGAACGCAATCGCGGCAAGCCCCAACGGAACGAAGACAAGAATCCCGTCACGCACGATCTTCGCCATCGCTTCCATCGCCATCGACGACAGCTTGTCATACGCGAACCACGCACAGCAGCCCGCCGCCGCCGTCGCCACGCAGGTCTTCAGTGCCGACGCGAGTATTTCCGTCGCCCCTATTCGGCCGCCCAATCGCGATCGCAACAGATAGACTGACACGCACACATGAAGAAACGACGTGATCGCCGTACTCATCCCGAAGACGCGTTCCTGCATGTACCAGATGAATGAAAGCGTCGTCGCGAGATTCACAACAACAAGGATGCAACTGACTTTCATCGGCGTCATGACGTCGCCAAGACTGTAGAACCCGCGCAGCAGAATGTGCTGACAGCAGTACGCCGTCATGCCGAGCCCGTACCAGATCAGGATGTCCGCGGCCCGCGCCGACTCCGCCGGTCCGAAGCGTCCGTGCTCGAAGAGCAGCACCACGAACGGTCTGCCCAGAATCATCAGGATGACGCCGGATGGCGCCCCCACGAAGATTGCCAGCCGCAGCGCCTGCGCAACGGACCGCTTCAACCCGTCGAAATCCTTCCGACTCGCAAACAGGCTGAACATCGGAAACGCCGCCGTCGCCAGCGAGATCGCGAGCACGCCCAGAGGAAACTGGTAAAGCCGCGCTGCATTGTTCATCGCAGACAGCGCCCCGCTCTGGAGCGGATACGCGATCTCGCTTCCGAACATGCTGAACGACGCCGGACCATTCGGCGCCTGCGTCAGCGATGTGCAGATCTGCGTATCGAAAAACGCGTTGAACAGCAGCACGCCCTGCCCGAGCACGACGGGGATAAACATCGCCAGGATCCGTCGCACGTCCGGATCCGATCGATCGAGCGACAGCCGGAATCGAATGCCCTGATTGCGCAATACGGGAAGGATAATCAGCAGCTGAAGCACGCTGGCCGCGAGCACGCAATAGCCGACGCCGTAGACGATCTCCTCGTCATTCGTGCCCAGAAACGGCCCGACGACCAGCGCCCCGATCACGATCATCGCATTCAGCACGATCGGCAGCAGGGCCGGAACCGTGAAGTGATTCACGCAGTTCAGAATGCTCGAAAACAGCGCGACGAGACAGACGCCCATCATGAACGGCGCCATCACGGCCGTCAGCCCCAGATGCAGTGGGCTCACGTTCTCCGCGAAAATCGCAATCAGAAACGCACCCAGCTCCAGCAGCAGAACGATCACGCTCAGCGCCAGCGCCATCAGCCCCGTGATTCGCCCGAGCAATAACCACGCCGCCGGTCGCCCCTTCTGATCCAGCACCTGCGTGAAGACGGGGACGAACACGGCCGACAATGCCCCTTCGCCGAATAGCCGCCGAAACAGATTGGGAATGATGAAGCCGTAGTTGAATGCGTCCTGCACCCAGTTCTGACCGAAGACATAGTTCATCACCATGTCGCGCACGAGCCCCGTGATCCGGGAACAGAACGTGCAGATGGCCAGGATTCGGGCGGATCCTACGAACCGCGACGGATGCGACGACATGGGCGAGGACTATAACGCGAGCGGCGAGAATGGCGAAAGACGGGAATTGCCGGCAAACGCGTCAGCCGGCATCGATACGCTCGTCAGGCAGCGGCGCCTGGACGCAGTGCAAACCGCACTCGCTGCAGTTGCCCGTCTCATTCCCCGTCAAGTCGTAACCACACTGCCAGCAGATGCGCATCAGCAGCAAGTCGTTACGGATGAAATTGCGGAACTGATTGCTTCGAAGTCGAAAATGCCACCAGCGAAACAAGAATCCGCCTAGCATGACAGCGCTGGATTAGCTCA
>JAJDEC010000233.1 GCA_029259995.1 Phycisphaerae bacterium | reverse complement strand
ATTGTCGTCTACATCGCGATGTTGAAGGACTACGGACCGCAGGCCGGCCTGATCTTCCTCGCCATCGTACCGCTCTGGTATGTGCTTCGAATGGCGAAGAAAGCGCAAGTGGCCGTCGCAACGGCCGGCGAACCGAGCGGTGGCGACGCGCCGGCGCTTTCGGCGATGGAACTGGATTCCCTCGGCGGCGGCCCCATCACGGTCGGTGAAGCGGAAGGCATGCACAGCGCGATGGTCGGTCATGAGGTCGACGAGAGTCTTGTGCGAACTCAGCAGATCATGGAACAGATCGCCGATCTCGTGAAGGAAGATCCGGATTCGGCGGCGAACATCGTTCAGAACTGGTTACAGGAAGCAGGCGCGTAGGACGATCACGGCCGCGATGTGATCGCGGATCGTCATCGGGATTGTGTCAACGAAATGGCAACGGCGACGAAAGAACCCAAAGCAGCCGGCAGCGACGCCAAGATCAGCGGCGTTCGCAAAACGGCGATTCTGCTTGTGAGCCTTGAGCGCCACGCGGCGGGCGAGATCATGAAGCAGCTCGACGAAACAGCCGTCGAGTCGGTCTCTCGTGAAATTGCCCATCTCGGTCGAGTGACGAGCGAAGAGCGCGAGCGCGTCGTTTCGGAGTTTCATTCACTGGCGCTGGCGCACGCCTATTCCGAAGCCGGCGGCCTTCAATACGCAAAGGCCCTGCTTTCGGAATCGCTTCCCGAGACAGAGGCGCATCGGATCATCGAGCAGATCGAACGACAGTTCTATTCCAAGCCGTTCAACTTCCTTCAGAAGGCGGAGACCGAGAGTCTGCTGACGTTCATTATTGACGAGCATCCGCAGACGATCGCGCTGATTCTGTCCCACTTGACGCCGGAAAAGGCAAGCGAGCTGCTATCGGGGCTTCCCGACGAGAAAAAAGTGGAAGTCATCAGCCGGATCTCCCGCATGGAACAGACGAGCCCGGAAGTCATCAAGGAAGTCGAGTTCAGCCTCGAACAGCGACTGAGCGGCATGATGTCCGACGGTCTGCAGCGGGTCGGCGGCGTGGAGAGTGTCGCGTCGATTCTGAACCTGACGGATCGAACGACGGAGAAGGGCATTCTCGAATCGCTCGAACAGGAGGATCCGGAGCTGGTCGAAGAGATTCGGCGGCTCATGTTCGTCTTCGAGGACATCCTGCTGGTCAACGATCGCGGCGTGCAGTCGTTTCTCAAGGAAGTTGAGACATCGGATCTCGTACTCGCCCTGCGAACGGCATCGGAAGAGCTCAAGGACAAGATCTTCAACAACATGTCGGAGCGTGCGGCGCAGAACATCAAGGAAGAGATGGAATACATGGGCCCCGTGCGGCTCAACGACGTCGAGATGGCACAACAGAAGATTGTCGAGATCGTGCGGCGGCTTGAGGAGTCGGGAGAGATCATCATTGCCGGCCGCGGCGGGGATTCGGAGTTGATCGTATGAGTTCCCTTATCAAAGCCGGATCCGATCGCCACGCCGCGACAGGTTTCGCCGGGTTCAGCCTGCGTGACATCAGCCGGGACGCGGAGGCTTATCTTTCCGAAGCGCGGGCGCGCGGCGAGCAGATCATCGCGGACGCCCAGGTGCAGGCCGCGCAGGAGAAGGCGTCGATCGTCGAACAGGCACGTCGGCAGGGCCACGCGGAAGGCATGGCTGCGGGGCGCAAGGCGGGACACGAGGCGGCGCTGGCCGAGGCAACATCGCGGTTCGCGAATGACCAGAAGCACCTTGTCGACGCCATGACCTTGATGATTTCGCAGTTCGAAGGGCGGCGCGAGCGTTTTCTGGCGCAATCGAGGCAGGACGTCGTTCTGCTGGCCGTTGCGATTGCTCGCCGGCTATACGGAAAGCTCGCCGGCATGGAGTCGATCGCCGCGGACGTCGCGACGGAATCGGTCGATGCGGCACTGGCATATGTTCGATCGGCGACGGATGTACTGATTCGAATCCATCCGAGTGATGCGGGCGCTGTCGAGACATTTGTCGATATGCAATCTGGGCGCACGCTGGCGGGCAAGCATGTACGGATTCTCGAGGACGACACGCTCGATCGCGGCGGAATCGTCGTCGAAACGGCCGACACGACGGTCGACGCCGACATCACGTCGCGTATCGATCAGATCGCCAGTGAGCTGGCTGCGCAGTGGCGCGAACGCTCGAAGGAGTTGTCGCTCGAATCATGACGGCATTGGCGGACGCCATCCAGATTGTCAATCGCGTCGATACGTTCGGCGTCACGGGGCGCGTGCGCAGCGTCGCGGGCCTTACGATTCACGTCGTCGGGCTGCCGGCGAGCGTCGGCGCGTATTGTGAAATCGACGTCGGATTCGGTCGCAGCGTACCGGCCGAAGTGATCGGTTTCCGGCGCGACGAGACATTGCTGATGCCGCTGGATGAAGCAAACGGATTGACGAAGGGCCAGCGCGTGCGACGCATTACGCAGCGGCAATGCGTGCCGGTCGGCCCGGGCCTGCTGGGGCGCGTCGTCAATGCGATGGGTCAACCGATGGATGATCGGCCGGCGCCGGCGGCCGATGCGATGTATGAACTGCATCGCGATCCGCCAGACGCGATGCGTCGGCCGCGAATTGATACGCCGATTTCCGTCGGGATTCGATCGATCAACTCGATGCTGACGATCGGCGGGGGCCAGCGCGTCGGCATCTTTTCGGGAACGGGCGTTGGAAAGAGCGTCCTGCTGGGAATGATGGCGCGATACACGTCGGCCGACGTTGCCGTGATCGCCCTGGTCGGCGAGCGCGGTCGCGAAGTGCGCGACTTCATTGAAAAGGATCTGGGCGAGACAGGACTCAGGCGTTCCGTGCTGGTTGTCAGTACGTCGGATCGATCACCGCCGCAGCGATTGCGGGCGTGTTTCACGGCGACGGCGATTGCCGAGTACTTCCGCGATCGCGGCGCCAATGTGCTGCTGCTGACGGACTCTGTGACGCGCATGGCCATGGCCGCGCGACAGATCGGGCTGGCGGCCGGTGAACCGCCGGCAACGAAGGGGTATCCGCCGAGCGTTTTCGGGGCGATTCCGAAACTGCTGGAGCGCAGCGGTCGATCGGAGCACGGTTCGATCACGGGCATTTATACGGTGCTTGTCGAAGGGGATGATCTGAACGATCCGATTTCCGACGCGGTTCGCGGCACGCTCGACGGACACATTGTCCTGTCGCGGCGATTGGCGAATCGCGGTCAGTTTCCGGCCGTGGACGTGCTGCAAAGCGTCAGTCGCGTTATGCCGGATGTGACGACGGAGACGCATCGGGCCGCGGTTCAGAAGGTCCGCCGAACGATGGCCGTGTGGGATGAGATCGAGGATCTCGTGAACATCGGCGCCTACGCGCGGGGTACGAATACGGAATATGACCTGGCGATCGAGATGCGATCGCACATCGAGGCATACCTGAAGCAGGGGATGGAAGAAGGGTTCGACGTCGAGGCGTCCATTGCAAGTGTTTTGGAGCTTGCGGTCAGGATGACGGCGTTCGAAGTCGAACGCGCGACGGCGGAACCGGAGGCCGGGCAGACTGAGACCGGCGCGAAGGCGACGACAGGAGGTCGAAAGTAAATGGCACGCAAGGACGTTTTCCGATTTGAGACGCTGCTGAAGCTTCGTCGCCAGAAAGAGGACGAGGCTCAGCGGACGGTCGCGGCGCGAATGGGGCACATTCGCGAGCTGGAGAAGCGGCAGGAAGCGCTGAATTCCCGAATTGAGGGACAGGCATCGAGTTCGCGGATGGTGCTCAGCGAGAAGACGCTGAATCTGGACGAGATACGGCTCAGTCGGCATTGGATGATCCGGCTGAGGCAAGGTCTGCTTCAGGCCGAGGCCGAGATGCGCACGCAGCGCGCGATCCTCGCCTCGGAGCGAACGCGGCTGTCCGATGCGACAAAGAACCGAAAGGTGCTTTCGCGATTGAAGGAACGTCGGCTCGATCAGTATTTCGCGGAACAGGATCGGCGCGATCAGGCGGAGCTGGACGAGATGAACGTTCTGCGATTTGCGTATGCACGGATTGACGAGGAGACAAGCGCGTCGTGAAAGATGTCGTTTCAGCCCTGGCGATGCTGGCAGTGATTCACGGATTGGGTTTCGTGGGGCTGGGGGCGTACGCCTTCAACAAGGGCTGGCTCGAACCTGAACGCGTTCGCGCGGCGGCAGATGCGCTGACTGGCGACGTGAGTATTGCGACGACACAGCCGGCCGAGACACAGGCCACAGCATCGTCGAACGCCGGCGGGGCACAGCGCGTGGATCGCATCATTCAGCGAAATGCGGAGGCTGAGGAGCGATATCGAATCGAACTGGAGCGACGGGATCGCGAGTTGCGGGATGCATTCGCGCTCCTGGAGTCGAAATGGCTCGAAGTGGTTCGGCAACAGGAAGACTTGTTGGCCCAACAGCAGCGATTTGAGGCGGAACAGGAGCGGCTTGCACGCGAAGCCGGCAACAGCGGTCTCCAGACGGAGATCGATACGCTGGCCAGCGTTGATGCCAAGACGGCGCTGCCGCTTCTGAAGCAGAAGGACGACGCGGACGTGGTCCGCATTCTTATGGCGATGGACGAGCGGAAACGCACGAAGATCGTTAAACAGTGCAAGAGTGAGGAGGAGCGCCGGTGGATAGGGCGCATCCTGGAGCAATTTCATGAAAACAGCGTTGCACAGGCGGAGGCCCTGGGCGCGAACTGATCTCCACGTCTGGAGACAAGCGCATGGGTCCGGCATCGATCGCGGCAGACTTCTTTCGGCCGCAAGCGACTGATATATTGGCCGCGCAGTCCCGAAAGACTGCGGCGGAAGACATCCGATTCGACGACTACCTCGATGAGGCTCAGAGCGCGGAAAAAGCGCGCGAGCCGAAGGACGTCGAACAGAAAGACGAAGCGTCGGACTCCGACGTGCCGGCAGATTCCGAATCAAAGTCGGCGGATGCGGCTGAGGAATCTGCGCAGGCGGCCGTGCAAGCGGCGGTCGCTCAGCCGATCGTCACGGATACGTCGAGCGAATCGGCCGACGACGAAATCGCCCGGGCGTCAAACGCTCGCGTCGAGGCCGGCGTCGCGGATCACGTATCCAAATCCAGCAATGCTCCACAAGAAAAGGCTGCCGATGTGTCTTCACCGTCGGCGCAGGGGACGGCGGAAAATGAGGACAGGACGGGGCAGGCGACGCGATCGGATTTGAATCCGGATGTCGGCGCCGCATCATCCCGGGACCTAGTCGATCCGACGCTTGAAACGGAAAGCAAGGCTGGCAAGGCACTCCAGGATGCGGCGTCCAGACCGGTTGAATCCACGGCAGAATTCGACGCGGATGACATCGAGGCTGTTCGCCCCGTCAAATCGCAAGACGGGCAGCAGTCGCGAACCGAGCGGTCGGCCGACGACGCCAATCTCGACAAGAAACCCGGCAGCGCACAGGCCGCGATCGAGAAGGCTGTCAAGGACCATGAGCCGATCGTGGCGCGCGAGACCGTGCAGCAGCGGAAGGTTCGCGAGGCGTCCGAATCGCGACGCGTCGATCCGGCGAATGCGTCGGCCAATCAACCCGAGAAGAAATACGAAAACAAGCGCGAATCCGGCCTTTCCGGCGATTCGTCTGACACGGCGTCGCGTGGGCTGTCGAAACGGGCCGATGCATCGACCAGCGTGAGCAGGCCCGGCGCGTTCGCCGCCCGGCTCGATGCCGCCGGCGGATCGTCGGCCGCAACGGAATCCGCGACAATCAAGACGGGCGTCGGCGATCCGGCGGCCGTCTCGGCGATTCGATTCCTGATTTCCGGTCAATCACAATCGGCACAGCCAACGGCGCCCGGCGTGACGGGGAATGCGCCGTCACCCGGCGCTTTTGCGTCCGTGATTGATGCGTCGAGCGCATCGGGGAACACGATCGTCAGTGACTTGCTGACGGGCGGCGCCGACAAGAGCGGCGGCGTGGACGGAATGGCGCGCGTCTTGAATGCATCCGGCGGTTCCGGTCGTTATCAGGCGACGTTGAGATTGGATCCGCCGTCGATGGGGACGGTTCGCGTGCAGCTTAATCTTCAGAACGAAGGGCTGACGATTCAGGTCGACGCGCAATCGAAGAGCGTGGCGAAGTTGATCGAATCGCGATTGGATGATCTTCGCGAAGCGCTCTCTGCGCACGGAATACGCGTCGATCGCGCGAACGTTGTGACGAAAGCGCCGGAAACATCGAACATGGCGGAGAGGCACGACAATTCTCCGAATCATTTTGATCAGCCGGCGTCAGAGGAAGCCG
>JAJDEC010000232.1 GCA_029259995.1 Phycisphaerae bacterium | reverse complement strand
GAAGGCAAGAAGCGCATGAAGCAGGTGGGGAACGTGGCGATCCCGCAGGCGGCATTCATGGCGGTGCTGGATTCGAGCGACGGGTAGCGCAATCCGGCGCGTTGCGAAGTTCGAAATTTAGGGCGGGTTTCACCCGCCTTTTTTCTTTTTACTCATGACGGACCGTGGCCCAGGGCATGCCCTGGGGAAGCGATTTGCGTTTGCATTTTCGGGGATGCTTGGCGGTGCTTCGATGTGCCGGGGAATTCGTGAACCCAGCCTGTAGGCTGGGGCACGGGAATGCGCAAATGAAACAACCCCGGCGGGGGCGCCGGGGTTGTTTGATTGTTCCCAAATGTTGTGATTCCTGCGTACGGCCTCACGCCGACTTCACGTCAATCCGTCGCGGCTTGGCTGCTTCTGCCTTGGGAAGGTGCAGCGTCAGCTTGCCATCGCGGATCTCGGCGGAGATTGCATTCGTGTTGACGCCGTCGCCGAGGTTGAAGCTGCGGGCGAACTTCGTCGCGCCGTGTTCGCGAAGCAGATAGGCGGGCGCGTTCTCGCGGCGCGGTTCGACGCGGGCTTCGATGGTGAGCAGACCGTTCTCGATCTGGATGTCGAGACTCTCGGCCGTCGCGCCCGGCAGGTCGGCGATCAGGAGGACTTCGTCCTTTGTCTCGATGACATCGACGGGCGGTCGCCACGTGACGCTTTGCTCCGTTTTCACCGGCGTGCAGGTTGTGTTTTCGTTTTTCTGGATTGCGCTGTTGACCATTTTGTCGCCTCACTTTTCTTGAATGCGCGGGGCTCGATTCTTGCGGCCAGCTCGCGCTCTGTTGGACAATTCGTTTGATTCTTACGTCATTCTCATTGCGGCGAGCGCGCGACGTTGTTGGCGTCGGGCGGTTGGTTTGTCTTGCCTACAACACCTGGCCCGACTCCCTTACGGTCGCGGCTCTGAAAGCGCGGTGCGGCGTTGATCGCCGACGCGGTTCTGACGCCTTACTCGTGCGGCTTGACTTCGATGCGCCGGACCTTGGCTGTTTCGGCCTTGGGCAGGCGGATCGTCAGGATGCCGTTTTTCAGATCCGCCTCGACGGCTTCCGCGTTGATCTCCGTCGGAAGTGTGAGGGTTCGCTGGAATGTGCCGCTATTGCGTTCGCGTCGATGGACGGTCGTGACTTCGTTCGGCGCGTCCTTGCGTTCGCCGGAGATCGTGAGTTCGTTGCCGAGGACTTCGACGCCCAGGTTGTCGAGCGTCAGTCCGGGGACTTCCGCCTCGACGATGAACGCGTCTCCGTCTTCCCAGACGTTGAGCGCGGGAAAAGCAGCGGGACGGCTGTACGGCGTCCGGCTCGCGCCGAAGACTTCTTCGAACAACCGATCCATATCGCGTGACATTCGGCCGAAGGAAACGCGTGGTGAAAGCCTGTTGAGCAACATGATCGTTACCTCCATTTATCAGTCTGTCTATTTCTGGCCCGTCATACCGATCGACAGGCCGACAGGAATACACAGGACAATTTCCGTGCCAAACTCGGCCCGGACGCGGTTTGCCCGGGAAATCCCGCGTTTACAAGGGTTTACAAATGCACTGCCAAATTGACACGGCGGCGATCACTGCCACAATGACGCTGCCGGCACCGCCAGATTGGCATCTGTGGGAGGTCCGGGAGGTTTGAGATAACAGGCGATTTCAGGCGAGCACTATGGCGAATGTCGGCGGCCCCAGTCCGAATGCAGTGAGAACCTCGACGAAGGGGGCATCGATCTTCCATTTCATGCGCGTGCTTCAGTTCTCGAAGCCGTACATGCGCTATCTCTATCCGGCCCTGATCTGCATTTTCCTGGTCGCTTTCACCTACTCGCTCAACATTCTGGCCATCCTGCCGGTCATCAAAGTCATCGCCGGAGAGCAGGGCCTGCCGGCATGGGTCCATCAGTCGGTAGTTGAGAATCGGCTGCATATCGACTTCAAGGAAGCGCAGCCTAAAGATCGACGATTGCTCATCAACAAGATCGACAGCGATTCACCGTTGATGGGACAGCTGGAGGCGGGGCGCGAAGTCGTCGGAACGGATTTGACGGACTCGGCGGATCCGCGCGACATCCTGTCGACGATCGCACACGCGGATGCCGGCGCCGTTGTATCGCTGATTCTCGACGATGGGCGGCGGCTCGACGTGGCTGTCGCGAAGGTACCTTTCTATCTCAAGCTTGGCATGCACGGCGCGACGTATTTTCCGGGGGGCGAGTCGAAGCGTGACAAGCTCTGGACGCTCGGCATTGTCGTGTTCGGCACGCTGATCATCGGACTGTTCGGCGCGGTCTGCCGCTTCTACGGTGAATACCTGATCGCGCTGGTGGCGGGGCGATCGATCGTCTCAATGCGCCGCCGGATGTACGACCACGTCCTGCGGATGCCGATGTCCGAGTTCGCGACGCGCGGCGTGAGCGATCTCATTTCCCGGTTCGTTCAGGACAGCCAGGACGTCTATCGCGGTCTCGTTTATATCTTCGCCAAGACGCTGCGCGAGCCGCTGAAGGCCGCCTTCGCCCTGATCACGGCGGCGATCATCGATCCTCGGATCACACTGATCACGATCGCGATCGCACCGCTCGCAGGCTATGTCATTCGAAAATTCGGGAAGATCATTCGCAAGAACAACAAGCGCTTGTACGAGGCGTATGGAAAGATGCTGGCGTCACTGGACGGCTCGCTGAAGGGGATTCGCGTCGTCAAAGGCTACTCGATGGAAAACTACGAGCGCCGGCATCTGAACGACGTCGATCAGAAGATGCTGAAACTCATGTTGAAGATCGAGAAGGTCGAGGCGATGAGCAGCCCGGTCTTCGAAATGATCGGTCGGATCGCGGCCTCGATCGCGATCATGTACTTCGCGAACCTGATGTTCGATCGCGATATGTCGTTTTCGAGGTTTGCGACGCTGGCTGCCTGCATGGCGGCGACGTTTGATCCAATTCGCAAGATGTCGTCGTTCTACAATCGAATCCAGCGGGCGAATGCGGCGCTCGATCGCGTGTTTGAAGTCTTTGCGATGCCGATCCAGGAGCCGGACGATCGCGAGAAGCCGGGGCTGGCGGATTTTTCCGATGCGATCGTCTTCGAAGACGTTGTGTTTACTTATCCAGGCGCCACGTCGCCGGCAGTTGACGGCGTGACCCTCCGCGTTAAGCGCGGCGAGCGCGTTGCCTTCGTCGGCCCCAACGGATCGGGCAAGACGACGCTGCTTTCGCTGCTCATGCGATTCTTCGATCCAGATAGTGGCTGCATCCGGTTCGACGATCGGGACGCCCGCGAGTGTTCGCTGCCGTCGCTGCGTCGGCAGATGAGCCTGATCACGCAGGATACGGTCATTTTCGCCGATTCGATCGCGAACAATATCGCGTATGGGGATGAGAAGCTGATTCGTCGGATCGTGTTGCAGCGGCGGCATCCGGATCGAAATTATCATCTCGACGGAGAGGAAGTGCGCATCGAGGAGGCTGCGAAGGCGGCCTATGCGCATGAGTTCATCATTGAGAAGCCCGAGAAGTACGACACGTATGTCGGCGAGCAGGGGGCGACGCTCTCGGGCGGGCAGAAGCAGCGCATCGCGATCGCCCGCGCGATCCTGCGCAATGCGCCGATCTTCATTTTCGATGAGGCGACAAGCCAGGTCGATGCCGAGAGCGAGCAGAAGATTCACGAGGCCGTCGAGCGATTCCTGGAAGGGCGAACGGCCTTCATTATCGCGCATCGGTTCTCGACGATTCTCCAGGCGGATCGAATCGTTGTCATGGATCGCGGCAAGATCGTCGATTCCGGTCGCCATGACGAATTGATCAAGCGCTGCGAGCTCTATCAGGCGCTCTACGGCAGCCAGATCCTGAAGGACGAATCTGACGAGTAAGGGCGGATCCAGTGTCCCGATGCGTTCGGTCGGACAAGGCCGTGAGCGACAAAAGAGGTTCTTCACGGATTTGCGGGACGACGGCGTATCACGCTCTGGAAGTCGGATTGTGCGCCACGAAGGATCCCTGAGGGATCCCTTGAGAAAAGCCCTGCGATTTATCGCTGGGGTACGCGGCTCCAAATACCAGTTTTCGTCCCGTAGGGACGGAATGAGTGCCACGCGCCTGGGTCGCGCCGTCCCTATGGGACGGCAATGCGCAGGAAAACGCTCGTCGCAATCCCAGCCTTCAGAAGGCTGAGCTAATTTCATGTCGTCCCTATCGGGACTTTCTGGAATGCAGCCGCCCCGTCGACAAGCGCCGTCAAGGGTCCGCGCAACCCCGTCATGAACCAATAAAAATCGCGTGTTGATGCTGCAAAATGCGTTGCGGAAGGCTATCTTCTTCAAGGTGCCTGGCCATGTCGCGCGTCTCTGTCATCGTTGCAATCGCCGCATTTCTTTTTACAGCACATCGCGAACCCACAACGCGTCCGTCGGCTGGTGCGGCGTCGCAGCGTGCGTCGCCCGCCAAGGTGCGGATCATTTTTCTGCATCACAGCACGGGGATGTGCATCTGGGAAGGCGGCGTTGCCGAGTGGTTTGATGCGTTCAATCGGGGCGCGGCGACGCAATACGAGATTGTCGAGCGTGCGTTTCCGGCGGAATCGCCCTACGGCTGGAACAATTATCCATTCGACTACTGGAATCTCTGGGTGCGACATGCGGGCGAGCGGCCGTTCAAAGGCGAGCCGACGCTGGAAATGCTGGCGAAGGACTTCGACGTTGTCGTTTTCAAGCATTGCTTCCCCGTTTCCGCAATCGAACCCAATACAGGGACGCCCGACATTCAAAGCGACGACAAGCGAATCGAGAATTATCAGCTGCAGTACAACGCACTTCGTCAGAAGTTGCGCGCGTTTCCGAAGACGAAGTTTATTGTCTGGACGGGGGCGGCCCTGTTGGAGTCGGAAACGGACAATGCATCGGCGCTTCGCGCCAAAACGTTCTTCGATTGGGTTCGAACGTCGTGGGATGTGCGCGGCGATAACATTTTCCTCTGGGATTTTCGGGCGCTTGAGACCGACGGCGGGCTCTATCTGAAGCCGGATGCGTCGTCCGGCGATGCGCATCCCAACCCGGCGTTTTCAAGACGCGTGGCGCCGCTGTTCTGCGGCCGAATTGTCGACGTCGTGACGGGGCGCGGCGACGGATCGCCGTTGATCGGCAGGCTGCTGTCGCCGCAGGTTGCAAAAGTCGACGATTCGTCCCATTCAAAACCGATTCCTGCGGATCCGTCCCGATCCGAAAGGCCGGTTCCGCAAGGAGACGGGGATTCGGCGAGCGTCCAGTGGATTGTGGACGACGCCGAGCGCGAGGATCGACTGTCCAGCCGCTGGGAGGCGGGCGTCCGCTACGTTCCGGCGTCGAGCGGTCACGTCATTCGGCTCGATTTCAGCAAAGCGCGTGAGGCGGACTGGGGTGAATATGGCAAGCAGCGGATTATTTCGACGCGTCGCCCCGCGAAGAACGAAGACATTTCGTCATTTGAGCGAATCGGGTTTCGCGTGCGATGTGATCGATCGATGGAACTTGTCATAACGCTCATTACGCGATCAGACGCGATATCCCGCGATGCGCCGTCGTATTTCGGATTCAGCGGGTATGTGCAGGCGGCGCCGGGGGATTGGCAGAGCGTCGTACTCAATCTATCGGCGATGGAATTGGGGATGGAGGGTGACAGGGCATACGAGGCAGAGGGCAAACCCATGCGCCCGATGCGGCTTTCGGAGATTCAAATCGTCACGAACAAGAAGAACGAACATGCGATCGTCGCCATGGATGACATCGTTTTCTCTCGGTCGACGTCACTCTCGGGCAATAAGGCGGTTCGATAAGCGCCGATTCGACATCATTGCACGTCGTGCGCTGGATGATCGGAATTCGCGCGTGATGACGAGAATGCGCGTGGGCTGACGGCGAATGTCACCTATCATCTCGCCGAAGCAGGACGACGGTCACATCGTCGGACTGGCTGCCGCCATCCACGTATTCCGTGAGATCGGCCGCGAAGTCCCGGAGCACATGGGCCGGTGTGTCGCCAAGGCCGTCGCACACTTCATTTTCGATGCCGCCGATGCCGAGGGGCACACCTTCCCGATTGATGGCGGTCTTCGCGCCTTCCGTGCAGATCAGCAGCGATTGCCCGGGTTCCAGCATGAGCTGGTTTAATTCGAATGTCGGGTTTCGATCCGAACCGATTGCGGGATGGCCGGCGAGTCGGATCAGCTCTCCGTCGCCATCGGCCGTGATGCGCCCTGTATGTACACGCCGACCGGCGATGCAATACTGTACATGGCCCGTCGCCGTGTCGACTTGCGCGACGAACATGTGGATGCGGTGATCGTTGGCGTTGAAAAGCAGCCAGTTCAGCGCTCGCGCGAACGTGTGTGGTGCTTCGTTGTAGAGGGCGGCATAGCGGAATGCAGCGCGAAGCTCCGCGAAGAATCGCGGCGTGTTCTGCAGGTCGGCCTCGATGACGGCGACGACAATCGCGAGCTTCTTGTCGCGCCGTGTCAGGATGTCGTAGTAATCCGTGATTCGTTCGTCGCCGATTCGGCGATAGGCGGCGACTTGCATCCCCTCGACCGTCGGCAGGGCCTGAATCGTGACGGCGTCCTGCGTCGCCCGAAGTATCGTCTTCTCGGTCGTGATCGTCGCGGCGCGATGGGCGGCCGCCTTGTGTAGCAGGGCGTCGATCGGCATCGCAGCACATCGGGCAATCGCCGACATCGACATCAGATCTTCCTCGGCGAATGGACGATCATTGTTGCCCGTCTCGACGTAAAGCATGCCCAGCGTGCTTCGCTCCCCCGAGAGCGGCGTCGCCATTGCCGACACGACGCTGGCAGAGGGGGCAT
>JAJDEC010000231.1 GCA_029259995.1 Phycisphaerae bacterium | reverse complement strand
CGACGCAGACGGTATGCACGCCCAGATCCTCGGGCGACGTGTTGCAGCAGCCGTCGCGAAAGAAGCCTGTCATCGGCTGCGTGCTGCACGTCGCGAGCGGTCCGCCCAGGACGTTCAGCGAACCCATTCCCTCTGTTGCGTTGCGAATCATGATCGTGCGCCCCGAAAGTTGAATCGTCTTGGTGAAACGCGAAGCCTAGACGGGCGACAGGGGATGGGTCAAGTTGCGGCATGGTGAACGTGCAGGCAGCGCCTTGACCAAGTGGCCGACAACGACAGCCGTGTGGACGCCCCCGCGACTCCGTTTCATGGGTCCCGCCGCCGATTGCGCATCGTTGGACGTTGTTGTAAGATGACGTCGCCGCATGCCGAACGGGCGGATCGCGCGGCAGTTGGAGAAAGGAAACATGAGTACACAACGGATTATCATCAGGACCTGCGACGCCTGCGCGGGCACGAAGAAAAATCGCTCCGACTTGCCGCGCTATCAGTGGTTTTTTCTGATCGGCGTTGTGACACTGGCGATCTCGACATTCCAGACGCGCGGCGACTGCGGCCGGCGGCGCATTCTTGAGAGCGTCTACGAATCAACGAATGATGAGGCCCCCTTTGTGGATGAGATTCCGCATGCCGACAGCGACGATCGCTGACGCGGTCGCTCGCGGGACTGCGACTGCGCGGCGCGACAGTTCGACCTTGCGGCGGCTCGTTCTAGGGTTGCGGCACTGTGCCCCAGCCTTGCGGCGCTCCAAATGAAGGTTGCATTGACGCGACGGAACCTTGCTGTGCGGCGTTGGAAGGATTCGGCGCTTCGTTACAACCTTGCGGCATTCTGCTCCAACCTTGCGGCGCTCTGCCGCAAGGTTGGAAAATGACGGCACAAGGTTGTGTCGCGGTGCTGAAAGGTCGCCACGCGGCACGACCGGCAATTTCTGCCGTACCGGCGCGAAACGATGGAATGCCATACGGCCGGCATACTCTTGAGGGGCCGGAGGCCGTCCGCCCCCGTCCGTTGTAACGCCCTTTCAGGGCTTGGTTCGAGACGCGCAACGCGAACCCAGGGTTGCGCTGCGTCCGCATCCGCGGACTTCGCTGCACCCTGGGCTATCATCTTTCGCCCCGACGGGGCGGGGAGACGTTGAAGGACTCGGCCATCCGCAGCGGTCCGCAGGCCCCAGCGTTGATTGGGACGCCGCGCATTCTCTTCACGCCGACGGCGTGGCACAGGTTAGCCCGGGGTGCAGCGCAGATCGCAACGCGATCGCAGCGCAACCCCGGGAATGCCGCCCCACGGCGGAGCAAGCACTGAAAGTGCGTTACAAATAGACGCCTGTCGTGATAGCGATGCCAACTGGTCGGCGCAATGGGGCTGTAACGCCCTTTCAGGGCTCAATGAAACAAGAACGCCCGAAACCCAGGGTTGCGCTGCGTCCGCGTCCGCGGACTACGCTGCACCCTGGGCTACCATCTTACGCCCCGCTGGGGCTGGGGATGTTGTGTGTGAATGGCCCGGGCGGAAATGGTATATGGTCGATTCTCGTACCGACTGCCTGCATGCGCAAATGCCACATCGGCGGCATCGGCGCACGCGGAAAGCGTGAAACAGGTCAGCCCGGGGTCAGCAAAGATCGCAACGTGATCGAAGCGCAAACCCGGGGATGCCGCCCCACGGTGGAGTAAGCCCTGTATGGGCGTTACAAATAGACGCCTGTCGTGATGGTGATGCCAACCGGTCGGCGCAATGGGGTTGTAACGCCCTTTCAGGGCTCAATGAAATGGGAACGCCCGAAACCCAGGGTTGCGCTGCGTCCGCATGCGCGGACTGCGCTGCAGCCTGGGCCGTCTTCTCATGCCCCGTTGGGGTGAACCCATCAAGCGATTTCGGGTGGCCGGGTGACCCGCGGGCGGGTTATGATTGCTACGCATTGTGAATTCGAATTCACTTGCGGCGTGCCAGTCTGGCTCGCCAATGGCGAAGCGGGAGATCTGAATCATGCAAGAATCTCGCGCCAAGGGAATCTGGTTGATCGCAGGCTGCTGCCTGATCGCCTGCTCACTGGGTCTTGATGACGACAAGCCCCGACCGTCACTGGCTGAAGAATACCTGCGTGGCGGACCCCAACTCTCATTATTCGATGGCCCGGACGACTGCTTCGCGGACACGACAAGTGAGGCTGCCGGCCTCACCGATCTTCGCCCCCTCGGAATCCCTCGCCGCCCGAGCGGCATGTGCGCCCGCGCCGGATTGCAACGACAGATGGATTATTACTACGCATGGCATCGCGTGTGGCTCGATCGCATGCTTGAAGAACGGCGGCATTGGATCAATCGCGATGGCGATGCCAAGTCGCCGGAAATCGAGCGATTGGACTACGCCATCGTCGATGCCGTAATGGCCCTGCGACTTGGTGACGAGGACCCGGGACCGCTGCCGTTCGAAGTCACGGAGGCGGACTATCCGCCATCGCCGACTGTCACGCTCGAACAAGTTCGCAGGGCGAACAACACGACGCCAAAAGTTATCATCACGCCGGACTCCAAGGCAACGGATAGGCCGGATCACAATCGAAAATGACGGGCGAGCCGCTGATTGGCTGCCGCCCCTCGATCCCTCTACGCAATCGCCCCCCGCACCGCCGCCAGCGCCCGCTCAACGCCGTCCGCCGGTATGTCCAGATGCGTGACCGCGCGCAGCTCCGTCGGCTGGATCAGCCCGCTGAAGCGCACGCCCTGCTGGATGACGCGATCGAGCAACGTCTTGCGATCGATGCCCGTGCCCGCGATGTCGAAGACGACGATGTTCGACTCGACGCTCGCGACGTCGACCGCGATGCCGTCGATCGCTGCCAGGCCTTCGGCGAGTGCCTTCGCCTTGGCATGATCCTCCGCCAGGCGCTCGACATTATTCGCCAGCGCGTACACGCCGGCCGCGGCGATGATGCCCGCCTGGCGCATGGCCCCGCCGAATGTGTGCTTCCAGCGCCAGGCCTGTTCCATGAATTCCTCCGAGCCGACGAGGACGCCGCCGACGGGGCAGCCGAGGCCCTTGCTCAAGTCGATCCACGCCGAGTCGAAGTGCTTGCAATACTCTGCAGCGCTGACGCCCGACGCGACGACGGCGTTCATCAGGCGTGCGCCATCCAGATGCGTTGCCAATCCATGCTTCCTTGCCGCGTCGGTCACGTCCCGGATCGCCGCGATCGGCCAGACGCGACCGCCGCGCAGGTTGACGGTGTTCTCGACGCAGACGAGCCGGCTCGTGGGGAAGTGCGGATCCTTCGGCCGCACGCGGGACTCGACATCCGCGGCCGTGAAGATGCCCGTCGGCGAATCGATGCAGTTCATGGCGGCCCGCGCGTGCACGGACGGTCCGGCCCCTTCGAAGTTCACGGGATGGTACGACGCGTCGAGGATGATCTCGTCGCCCGCGCGGCAGTGGATGAAGTGGGCGATCAGGTTGCACATCGTGCCCGTCGGCAGAAAGAGCGCCGCCTCTTTGCCGCAGAGCTGGGCCGTCATCTCCTGCAATCGATTGACCGTCGGGTCCTCGCGCTTCTGCTCGTCGCCGACGTCAGCATAGGCAATGGCCTGCCGCATGGCGGCCGAGGGGCGCGTCTGGGTATCGCTGGAGAGATCAACGGGATAGATCGTCATGGAAGTCTCACGGTTCCTGTTTCAATGGGCCGATTCGGGTATGTCTCTGTTCGCTGGTGCGCCGCGGCATGGGTGGATCCGGGAATACTGCAGCGGTCCTCGACGCGCCGCCGAGAATCATACCAGAGGGGCCGCCTGTCGCCTCGGCGCGATTCGACTGGCGTCGGCGACGAGTCTCCATCATAATCCGGAAGTCGGGGCGCGTGATCCGGCGAACGAACCAACAAACCTCCGCAGCAACTGATCGCGAGGCGCAACGGCATGAAAGGCTACATTCGACACCGAAAGTGGATCGTGATGGCGACGCTGACGATGGGCACGGCCTTCCAGGTGACGTCGTGTCAGAATGATCTGGCGACATTCGGCTTGCGCTGGGCGTTCACATCGATCACACTGCCAATCAACACGTTCATTCGTGACGTGCTATTGACCGTCATCTGATTGCGCCTGCCGCTTTTCCCAAACTTCTTCCGCTTCCGGTCTTCGAACGTAGGCCGGCACCAGATCCGGCGCAGTCACGAACTGCCCGGCGACGGCAGCCCGCCATCCCATTCGATAAACAACTGACGCCCTGGCATGCCAGAGCGACTCGTCGGCGATGCGCCCCCCGGCCGTTTCGATCGCCGCCTGCGCGTGCTTCGCCCCTTCGCCCAGCACCAGCGCCGACGAACCCAACTCGGCCAGAAACGCGGCCGGCGCCGCCATGCGCACGTCGTGCGTCCGCTCATAATAATCTCCGCGCAATTGGTAGGCCGCCGCAAAGACCTGGTCCTTCCGGGCGTCGAGAAATGCGGCGACGACGTTCGGAGGTGAAGAAAGTTCGAGTGCGTTCTGCGCCATCACATCCATTGACGAGATCGCGCACAGTTTGCAATCCGTCGCCAATGCCAGATGTCGGGCAAACGTCACGCCGACGCGCAGCCCCGTGAAGCTGCCGGGGCCGTTGGACAGATAGCAGTGCTCGATATCCGGCGGCCGCCAGCCCTGCCGTCGGAAGGCCGCATCGATCGACGGCAACAGATCGCGCGCCCGCTCCCGATCCGTGGCGAAGACAACTTCATCCAGAAGCGATTCGCCGCAGCCCAGGGCGATGGAACCCCGGCGTCCGGAGGTCTCAATGGCCAGGATTCGGGGCGATTCCATTTGCGTCTCGTCTCGGGTTCGCGTCCAGCGGGAATGCTGCGTAGAATACGCCGCGCAACGGTCAGGGTAAACCGTCACACACACAACTCGGAGCGGCACATGGCGGATACGCGTCTTTTGATCACGGATTATGCAGGCGTCACGGTTGTCACGTTTCAGGACAACTCGATTCTGGACGCCCGGCAGATCGATCAGATCGGGCAGGAGCTTTACGAACTGGTCGACAAGAAGGACAAGAAGAAGATGATTCTCGACTTCTCGTCGGTCCGCTTTCTCGGCTCGCAGTCACTGGGCGTCCTGATCAACCTTCATAAGAAGGCCACTTCGGCCAAGGGTGAAGTCGTGCTGTGTGCGCTGCGGAAAGACCTGATGAAGGTCTTCAAGATCACGAGCCTGGACAAGGTCTTCAAATTCTTCAAAGATGACGCCGGTGCGCTGAAGCATTTCGGCGTCCACGTCACATAGCGGTGAGTGGATCAATCAGGGCCCGTTGCCGATGCATTGCATTGATCGGCAACGGAGAATTCGGACGGCAAAGCCATGTCGGCTGAGTCAATCGGCATCACGCCACGTCATTTCGAGTACATCGCGGATCGAACGATCCGCGAGGATGATTTCCTGCGACGGCTGAAGCTGGAAGCGAAGGAAGCGGGCATTCCGCAGATATGGATCGCGCCGGAACAGGCCGGTCTGATGCGCGTCCTGCTGCGACTCATCGGCGCCCGGCGCGTCGTGGAAGTCGGCACGCTCGCCGGCTATTCGGCAATCGCCATGGCCCGCGCCTTGCCGCCCGAGGGGCGCCTGAAATCCATCGAGATCTCCGATATGCACGCCGACTTCGCGCGGAAGTGGATCGCCAGGTCCGACGTGGCCCATCAGATCGAAGTCATCGTCGGCGCGGGAATGGAAATCCTGCCGACGATGCGGACGGACTCCGCGGATGCGGCGTTTCTGGATGCGGACAAGGCTTCTTATCCCGACTATCTTGCGGAGTGCATTCGCATCGTCCGGCACGGCGGCCTGATCATGGCGGACAATGCGTTCGCCTTCGGACAGATCTTTGACGAGCCCCCCGCAGATCCGGAAGCACCGGCCATGAGGGCGTTCAACGAGATTATCGCGAGCGACGCCCGCCTCGAATGCGTCATCGTCCCCATCGGCGACGGTCTCTGGGTCGCCGTGAATCGCAAATAGTCATTTGTCTGGATTCACGATGCATCGGGCCGGTACTTGAGGGGATTGTCGTCCTTCAATCGATCGATCTCAACGCGAATCATCCAGTCGGCCTTGTCCAGCGGCGCGATCCCCGTCCGAAGACTCCCTGACGCGGAATGCCCCTGCGAGGATCCGTCCGCCGAAACGTTGACGCCAATGCGCCTGGACGAATCAAACTCGATCGACACGACGAATTTCTCCGGAAGCCGTGTTACGGGGACGTCAATCCGATGCCATCCGGCCGAGGCGCCGCGCAGCAGGCCGAATGGTTTGCGCCACGATGCGATCGATTTGAATTTTTCGTCGAGGATCGTGATCACGAAGTCTTTGCCTCCACGGGGCAGATCGCCGTAGCGCTCGCCGTGGAATTGTATTTGCTTGACATACCACACATCGCTCGGCGTTTGAAACGTGATGATGTGACCGCCCCTGGAGACGGACTTGGCGCCATCGCCGGCGTCGTCATCGTATTTCAGGACCCGGGACTCACGCGCCAGCCGGCCGCTGTTGTATGACTGCTCGAATTTGGCCCGTCGGCCCGCCGTCCAGACGCAAACGGGTTCGAACCCGCGAAACCATCGACGCAGTTTCGATCGATCCCTGGATTCCACGCCTCGACCTGTCAGGGCACTGAGAAGTCCGTCCGCCGGTCGGCTCGGCGAGATGGATGCTCGTCGCCACGTTCCCAGCGTGTCGCCGACAGCGGCGATACCGAAGTCGCGCTCCAGGGCGTGCCATTGGGCTGCCGCCTGAATAATATCCGGCGCGTTTCGGCGATCGATCTCCTGTCGCAGTTGTCGCCAGCCCGTTTCGACGTAGTCATATGCCTGCGGCCAGAGCTTTTCACCGTGCAGCGCGTGCAGGCGATCGATCATGCGACAGGCGCACAAGTGCGAAAGGCCGCGTTTCGCATCGTCCGACAACCAGACGACGTCGCCCAATGTTCGCTCGCGGCCCAGATCGGCAATGCGATACGTCAACCCGTAGATCGTATCGACGCGGCTGCGATGCGGCGGCGCCAGCTCGCGCTTCGATTTGTAGTGGATGTGGATTGTGTGATCGTCGGCGATCCAGATGCCCGACGTGGTTTCCCTGTCGATGCGGACCTCGATCGTCAACCGATCGGGCATGTCGAAATGATAACCGCCCTGGTAATGCGAGTAGGTTGACTCCGCGATCCGGGCGATCGCTTCGGCGTACTCGATCGCCATGCCCGTGTACCGAACAGTCACACGTGGACGCTCGACGATCCGGACACCGCTTGCATCGGTGACGATTTCGCTTTCGTCGTCACCGGGCACGGCGTAGACCGTCGAATGAAACCACGGGAGAAATACGAAGGCCATGCATGCAACGAAGACGGATCGACAACGAGACATGTTCATTTTCATTCGCCGCTTCATTTCCTCGCGCATCTGGGGATGCCGTGCTCCAGACCCGGGTTATTCAATTCGAGCCATCCATCGACTTATACACTGACGACGCCCGCTCGCCGCAAAGTTACCGGCCGGGGCGGATACCGACATCTCGCCAATGGACGGCGTGATTCGCCTTGACGGACACGCCCCAGCGACCCGTCAGTCGCTTGTCCGGCAAATCGACGCTGCAAACCCGACGATTGTCGATGGAAACACTGACATGATCCATCCCGACGGCGACTTCGAATGCGCAGCTGGCGCCGATGGGGATGCTGCCAGCCGTGTCGCGAACCAGTTCCTTCCAGGTTTGGGATCGCTCGTCGTATTGCAGGACCGCAACGCCTGTAAGCGTGCGAAACGAAACGGCGACGAAACCCTGCGCGTCCCCCGCCAGCAGAATGTTCGCCTGGCCGCCGTCGTCGCCCAGAAAGCGAAACGATCCCGCGATTCGATAGGGCGCCGTCGTCGTAGCGCCGCGATTCCATGCCAGCGAATCCGAGTCGGCGAATGCAAGCTGATACCAATCGGCGTCGTGGATTTCCAGCGACCTGGCCTTCTCTTCCCACTCGGGACGGGCCGATCGGATCCAATTCGTAAACTCAGCCATCGTGCCGCCCTTGCCATTTTCGAACGCGTCAAGCAATTCGCGTATCGAGACTGGGCGCGATTTCGTTGTGTCGCCGGGTGCCTGATCGGCGTCAAACGCGCGAAGGCGCCAGCGGCAATAGGCCCAGTCCAGCGCATAGGTCGTGGCGCGATCAAAGGACTTGAACGGATCGCGACTTCGTGACGGCATTCCCGTATGGGAAAGTCGATCCGTCGCGTGCTGCGCCAGGATGAGCCGATTGGCGAGAAACGGATCGGCTTCGATCCGATCGATCTGGCCGAGCGCACGCATTGCCGCTTCGGACGCCCACGTGGCAATCCCCTCTCGAAACCAGCGCGGCGCCGCAAGGTAATCCCGCGGCCAACGCGCGTCGCACCAGAGGTGCGCCGCCTCATGCGCAATCAGTCGCCGCGTCAAGAGTGGAAGCCCGAAGCGATGGACAAATTCGGCAGCGTTCGCCGGCTGCAATGCCACATGCGACGCGCGGCGCTCATAGTCGGTCATCGCCAGATTGTCTTCGAATTCACGCGCGCCGAGCTTTCGGATCGCACGTCGATAGGACCTCGCCGTTGCGTGCAGTTTCAGGGCGCTGGACCGCGCGCCGTCTCGATTCTGAATCGGTCCGAAGCGATCCGACAAGACGCGGACGACGGCATCAACGGCCTCTGCCGACTCCCGCATGACGCGCTCGCGCGCGGGAAAGCGCCGGCCGGTGGTTGAGACGATGGAGAAATAGGAATGCTCGTCCGCGGCGGCGAGAAATGTCGCCGGCACGATGACGACGACAAGGCAGAACATGCAAGGCCGAAATGATGTGAGTCGGACGAACGGAGCGCGCCCGGAAATCTTCAGTCGTGGTGTCATTCGGAGTTAGCCCCACGCGCTGACGATTTGCTTGAAGGCATTCCCGCGCAACTCGTAGTTCGAGAACTGATCATAGCTTGCACACGCCGGGCTCAGGAGCAGCACGTCGCCGGTCGCCCAGACATCCCTTGCTCGAATCAACGCCTCAGAGAGATCGGAACAAACCATCGTCAACACGCCCTCCCCGCCGCCGGCATCGACGGCCTTGCAGATGGCCGACCCCGTCTGACCGAAACAGATAGCCGCCTTGGCCCGGCCTGCAACAAAGTCGCCCAGCGATTCGTAACTGCCGCCCTTGTCCGAGCCGCCGAGCAGGACGATAACGGGCCCGTCGAATGCACGCATCGACGTCATCGTGGCCTCGGGCGATGTCGCCTTTGAATCATTGTAGACGCGTACGCCCTCGAACTCGCGAACGAACTCGAGCCGATGTTCAAGGCCCGGAAATGCATTGAGTCCGCGCGTCGATGTCGCGTCGTCGCAACCGATCCGCCGGGCGATCGACAAGGCGGCGGCGGCGTTGGCCAGGTTGTGGGCGCCGGGCAACGTCAGATCGAGCCGGATGCGATCGCGCCCGCCGCCAGTTGCCTTGGGTACCAACGCTTCGCGCCGGGGCCAGTCGATTCCGAATCGAGTGACTTGTGAACGACAACTGCCGACGGCGGGAAGATGCTCTGCGCCGCCGTCGTCCGGGAGCAGGAGCCAGTCGCGCTCAGTCTGTAGTCGAAAAATATTCGCCTTTGCGGCCGCGTATTCCGCGAGCGTGCCATGCCGATCCAGATGATTCTCGCGGACGTTCGTCACGAGGGCGATGTGAGGGCTCTTCGCAATTGTCGCCGCGTTCTCCAATTGAAAACTGGATAACTCGAGAATGACAACATCCTCGCGCCGCATGTCTGACAGATCATCCAGGAGCGACTTACCGATGTTGCCGCCGAGCCAGACGCGGCCGCGCGGCCAGTCCGGAGCCGACGCCGCAGCCGACACGATCGCCGCCGTCATCGCCGTCGTCGTGCTCTTGCCCGCGGAACCCGTGATACCGACGACAATGGCCGGACATCGTTCGAGAAAGAGATTCATCTCGCTGGTAATCGGAATGTCACGTTCGACGGCGCGATGAAAGAACGCGGACTTCTTCTGATCGACGGCGGGACTCGCAACAAGCAGATCACAATCGTCCAGATCACTTTCGTTGTGTCCGCCCAGTCGAAGCGTCACATCGAGATCGCGAATCTTTTCCAGGCTGGTCGCCAACGCCGCGGCATCGGCCGAGTCCGTCACAATGACACGCGCTCCTGCGTGGCACAGCCAGCGCGTCACGCCGATCCCGCCGCCGAAGCGCCCGAGCCCCATGACAACGACGCGTTTGTTTGCGAATTCAGACATGTGATTCGAAACTGTTGCGGATGCCCGCCTAGCGGCCGGACACGCGCATCCCGATGTCGCCGCGAACGACGGCGCCGTCGAACGCGATGTTTCGAACCGCCTCGTAGGCCGTCGTGCGAGCCATCTGAAGATCCTCGCCGATGGCCGTCACGCCGAGCACGCGACCGCCGGATGTCTCCACGCGATCGCCAAGACGTCGCGTGCCCGCGTGAAACACGACGGCATTTTCAACATTCGCCGCTTCTTCGAGCCCCGTGATCTGGAGGCCGCGTTCGTAATGGCCGGGATAGCCGCCCGACGCCATGACGACGCACAGGCTCGCACGACGATCCCACTCCAGTTCCAGTTCGTCCAGCGTGCCGTCAATGACCGCATTGATGGTGTCGATCAGATCCGTCTTCAATCGCATCAGCAGCGGCTGGGCCTCGGGATCGCCGAGTCGGCAGTTGAACTCGAGCACCTTCGGCCCGCCGGCGGTCATCATCATCCCTGCGTAGAGCACGCCGCGATAATCGATGTCCACGCGGCGCATCGCATCGATGATCGGTACGAAGACTTCGCGTTCGATCAGGGCCAGATCTTTCTCCGTCAACATGCCGGACGGGCTGAACGCCCCCATCCCGCCTGTGTTCGGGCCCGTGTCCTGCTCCCCGAGCCGCTTGTGATCGGCCGCTGACTCGAGAATGTAGATCGTGGAACCGTCCACGAGGGCGAGAATGCTGACTTCGCGGCCGACGAGAATTTCCTCGACGACGATTCGCGAACCGGCGTCCCCCAGGGCGCGCTTAACCATCAGGTCTTCCAGCGTCGACAGCGCGTCTTTCGGATCATCGTGAACGAAGACGCCCTTGCCCTTGGCGAGCCCCGACGCCTTGACGACGACGCCCTCGTCGCGCGACTCGATGTAGCGCCGGGCCATCTTGTATCCTGTCTCGACACTGGGCGGCATTTCGGCATCGTCCGGATGTCGGGCCCCGCGGATCTGCGCCAGTTCCTGAAACGTTGGCTCGAAGACTCGGGCCTCTGCCGTCGGGACACCCGCCTCGCGCATCAGTTTTTTCGCCCAGACTTTGTCGCCTTCGATCCGCGCTGCCGCCTTATTCGGCCCGAAGATACGCAGTCCCGCTTCCGAGAATACATCGACGATGCCGAGGCAGAGCGGATCCTCGGGGCCGACGATCGTCAGATCGATGCGCTCCTGCTTTGCGAATTCCAGCAGCTTGGCGATGTCGTCCGCAGCGATGGCGACGTTGCGACCGTGCATCGCCGTCCCGGCATTGCCCGGCGCGCAGTAGATCTCCGGCATGTGGCGCGATTGCGCGAGCTTCCAACAGATCGCGTGTTCGCGACCTCCCCCACCGATAACGAGCACTTTCATGAATTCTGCCTATCTTCGAATCGAAAATCTCTGGTCGACCGTGGGACGCGCCCAAGTCCGCCCGGGAGGGTCCGCCGCCAACGTCAAGTCACGCGATACCCACCGAATCTGCCTCGCATTCAACGTCGCCGATTCTAGTGGCGATTGAACAAGCTGGAAACACGCGGCAGTCGCCCGATTGACGGCGCCGTCGATTTCGGATCGACGCAGCGATTCCCATGTATCGTCGAATCAGGACGGGTTATGCCCGCGCCCCTTCCCGACTAGAATGCCAATCGGCGAGACACGATTCCGCCGGTGTCCAACAGATCA
>JAJDEC010000024.1 GCA_029259995.1 Phycisphaerae bacterium | reverse complement strand
GCTGCTCATCGCGAACCTCCATGTTCTTGCCGGAACGAAAAAGGTGTAACGATAGCAGCCATTTGTATTTAGCGCAAGAAACAAATCACAACGCGCGCATTCTTCTAAATCGCTGGGCTTTTTTCAATGGATCCCTCCGGGATCCTTCGACTGGGCTATTCCAAAGGGGGCGTTCCTGGATCCTTCGCGGCGCACAATCCGGCTTCCAGAGCGTGACACGCCGTCGTCCCGCAATTCCGTAAAGAACCTTATTGGGGATCAGCGGACGCATTTCGTTTCCGAATTTCCGTAAGAATTCTACCTCTCACTTGAAACCCGTTCAGTCGGCGGCAGAAACTGCGCGAAATGGCATTCCGCATCCGCTCTGCGTGGATTCCCGGGCCCAATCATTCGATAGATATGTAGCGAATCGACGATCGAGCGCGGCGGCGTGCTGCGCATCGATCGAATGTTCCGGGCGCAAAGAGGGCGTGCGAGGTTCGCGCTAGGAGGCGACGAAACCTATGGCAGTCGAACCCCGATCGCTTGACACGTCGGCGCTCAAATCCATCGAGGGCGAATCGGCGAATCGGTCGGGATTCGCGGATGCGCGGGTCGGTGACCGACTCGATGCGTCGTCGCAACGGCGACGTGCGCCAATGGGCGGGGCCCTCGTTGACATGAGCGGGGCGGCGGCGATCACTCTGCCGATTCCGGCCGAAGCGCCGATTCGAGTCGATCCTGCGACGGGACATCCGCCCGTCGAGCTGTTCTACGATTCCATCGCGGACGAATTTGATGACGTCATGAACATGTACGATCTGGAGCGGCGGCTTCATGTCGTGTTTGACGTGTTCCTCAAGGATGTGGATCTGCGCGGCAAGCGACTTCTGGACGCGGGTTGCGGCACGGGTTGGTTCAGTCGTGCTGCGTGTGAGCGCGGCGCGAAAGTGACGGCGCTGGACATCGGGCCCAGGTTACTCGGGCGGGTTCGGGACAAGTGCGACGCCGAGACAATCGTCGGTGATGTGCTCGACCTGGAACTCGACAGCGACACATTTGACGTCGTGATCAGTTCGGAGTGCATCGAGCACACGCGTTCTCCGCAGCGCGCCGTGCGTGAGTTGATTCGCGTATGCAAACCGGGCGGATACGTGGCGATCACGTCGAACAATCACACGTGGTACTGGCTCTGCGCACTGGCGAACCGGCTGGACTGGCGACCTTACAAGGGCATCGAGAACTGGCCGAGTTGGCGGGCCTTCTATTCGTGGTTCACGACAGAGGATGTGCGCGTCGTCGATCGGCGCGGATTTCACTTGTTTCCGTTTCAGTTGCGCCTGCTGCAGCCGTTTCTGCGACGCATGGACAACTACGGTCGACGTCTCGGCCGGCTGTGCGTGAATCAGGGCATTCTTGCGATCAAGCAGGGATAGCCGACCAGGCGACGAGATTCCATGATCATTGAATCATCTGTTGGCAATCCGTCTCATCGCTATTCGCGAATTCTCGAATGCGTTGTGCTGATGGCGATCGCGGCGTCGTTCGCCCTGGCCAATGGTCTGGCTTACGGCGTCAGCAATCACAATCAGTATCTGCTGCGCGGATTGCGAGCGCTGGACAGTGACTACCTTGCGGGCGACTGGTTCACCTGCGCGACGATGCCGCATCACTCGGCGTTCGTTCCATTGATGGTGTTATTCTCGAAGATCGGACCGATGCCGATCATGTTTGCGATCGGGAACGCCGTCGCCGCCGGCATTTTCGTGCTTTGTCTTTACGCGATGGCACGGCGCTGGTTTGAGAGGCCATTGCTTGTCGTGGGCCTTGCCGTATTCCTCATCATCATCGTTCCGCGGCCGTATGTCGGATTGTCATCGATGATCGGCATGATCTTTCAGCCATCCACGATCGGCGGTGTCGGTCTGTTTGCCGGGCTCACGCTATTGAGCCTTGGGCGCTTGCGCAACGCAGGGATCGCGTTGTGCGTTGCTTCTGTTTTCCACATCAACTACATGGTCTGGGCCGTTCTGATCGTCGGGCCTGTCGTTCTGCTGAACTATCGCGTTATCAAGGCGCGGGGGGCGTTGTGGTTGTTGACGCCAATGGCCGTGGCCATTCTCTACCACCTGCCGTTCATCGCGGCGTCTCGAACGGCCGAACAAGCTGTGGCCGCGGAATCCGCCAGTTGGATTCTTCACGATATGTATATGCCGTATCACTCGAGACCGCATACATGGCGAATTGCGTCTTTCATTCAGTTCGGCGCCGTCATGGCCGCGGGTTTCGTTGCGTTGGCCGTTGCGCCGCCGCGGCGGATCAGTGGGACTGCGAAGTCGATTGCAGGTGCCGTCGCCGTGATCTTCGTCGCAGGTGGCGTGCTGACGGCGATCTGGCAGGTCGAAGTTGTTGCATTGCTGTTTCCATTTCGTCTCGCGCCGTTTCTGATCACATGTGCGTTCCTGTTCATCGCAGGGGCGACAGTGCGTGCACTGTCTTCGGCGGACGTTTCGATAACGCGCTGCCTGGCGTTGTTGTGTGTCGTGGCGGGCGCCTTGTATGTCTGCGACGTTGCAAACTACGGATTCGTGACGTGGTGCACGATCATGTCGATCAGCGTGGCGGGCCGCGCGGTTTCGGACATGACGGCGAATCGCGGCGGACTTGCGGCGATGTGGCTCGGCTTGATGGCCCTCTCGATCGTGCTCGGCGTCGGAACGCTGCAACTGGCGATGGCGCTATCGGCGATCGGAATTGCTGTGGTTTGTCGCCTGTCGGCGTCGACGCATCAAGTCAGCGTCGATCGGCGCTTTGTCGGATTCGGAAACGGGCTGTTCCCGGCCCTCTGCCTCCTGCTCATTCTTGTATTTGTTTCGCGTGTCGGCATCCATCGAAAGGACCTGCTCGGTCCGCGACCGGCGGCCGACGACGCGGAGTTGTTTGATTGGTGTCATTCGACGCCGGTCGGAACGCAATTCGTGATTCCGCCGGACCTGATCGATTTTCGACTGAATGCCGGGCGCGGCGTCGTTATTGACTGGAAGTGCATGCCCATCCTCCCGGCGGACACGCTGACTTGGTACGAGCGACTTGCGGATGTGGCTGGCGTTCGCTTCACGAGCCTCGATCAGTGCCTGGCAGGCTATCGATCCCTGGACGCGCATCGCGCGCGTCGTCTCGCGCGGAATTATCGGGCCAACTTTGTCGTGACGCGCGCGGACGATCATCTCGGCAGTCTGGACGAATTTCCCGTCGTGTTATCTACCGACGCGTGGCGTGTGTACTGCATTCAATCGCCGATCGGCGAGGCACTGGCGGCTGATTACGTCCGAGATCATTGAATCCCGAATCCCTCGAATGGTAGAATTACGTGCTGGACGCCGGCCCAAATCGGGGCGGCTTCCCTTGCGCCGATCTTTCGGGCCGGGATCCAGCGCGGGGGCGGGGGCAGATGGAAAAGAAGCACACGAATTCCGGTCAACGGATCGTCGGCGTATTGCTTGCGCCGTTTTATCTCGTCTTTCTTGGCGTGTCCTCGGCGTTTGCGCTGGGGTATTCGCTGTTCCGTTCCATCGTGGCGAGTCGCGCGCCGGCGCCGACGGGCAATGAAGTCAAAACGCCGTCGCGTTTCTGGATGGTCATGCTGGATGCGACGATCGCCGTGGGCGCGTATCTCGTCGCCGATCTGGTTCGTTGCACATTCCAGCAGCAAACGAGTTGGCCGGAGCAGCTGGAAGGTTATGGAAGCACGCTCCAAGTCCATCTGACGATGATGGCGGTCTTGCCGTTCGCATGGACGGGCCTGCTGGCGTGGATCGGTTGGTACGGCGCCGTGCGGCGGCCGCTTCGTTGGAAGGTCGTCAACACGATTGCGGCGTCTGTTCTGTTGGGACTCTTCATGGGCGCGTTCGCGCTCGTGTTCGCTCGCGAAGTATATCCTCGAATGCAGATCGTTTACTTCGGCGTGGCGCTGCCGATCCTGACGGGGATCGTCCGCGGCTTGATCGATCAAGTGGGGCGTCGGCTCCTTCGGGACGATCGATCGTCGGGGCACGTCGGTCCGGCGTGGTAGGCCGGCTCGACTGACGCAGGATCGCGAAGATCAGATTGTCGCATCTCGGAAACGAGCAAAAAGAAAGGTTCATCGCGGAATTCCGGGAAGTGAATTCATGCATGCGATGCGTCATGTGTGCTGCAGACTTCGTGACAGCGCCAAGTCTATGACGCACTTTCAGTGC